>NZ_JAVJQN010000176.1:0-45190 GCF_040218245.1 Coleofasciculus sp. E1-EBD-02
TAACCGCAGGGCTTGCGGGGCTAGTCTGTGGAGCGAACATAAGACCTAAGAATCTTCGGGTTTAAGGGCGGTTGCAATGAAGCAGAAACCTAAATCGTGAGGTTTAGGAATCCCGCGCTTTTAGCGCTGGGAGGATGTCAATCCCTTAATCTATCGAGACGCCTCACGCCTCTATCCCATAGAGTGGGAGGATATCACTCGTCTAGTGATAATTCTGATATAGCGCTACGCGCTACGCGCTAGGCAATAGTCAATAGGCAACACCTCGGACTTCGGCGTGAGCGCGGACTCCTGAGCCTGTCGAAGTTCAGTCGAACGCTTACCTCGGCTTACTTCGGACTTCGGCGTGAGCGCTCAGTCGAACGCTTCGCTCAGTAACACGCTCGGTAACACGCTCAGTGTGTCATAGGCTTTCTTTGAAGAAAAATGCTTACTCATTAAGGGATTGAGCGATTTTAAGTTTTCTTTTATGTCCTAACTAGAGTGCGTAGTGCTATAACTGCTCGACAAAAGCCTGATGTGCTGCTGTGGTTATCCCCTGCTGCACGAGTGCCAATACTCTGGCTAAATCTCCAGTGAGTAAGGCGGATTGTTCTAACCACAAGCTTGGAAACTTGATGTTGTAGAGCGGTGGTGGATAGCAATCCTTACCTGTGGAAATCCTTATGCGAGTATTACAATGAAACTATTTTGTACAAGACCATTTTGAAGCTGATTCTGCAAGTCAGGCTTTTTATGCCTCACAGAAATAATCAATGCCATTGACATGAAAAACCTAACCGTTCGAGTTACTCTATACAGTCTTGTTTTTACGGCTTTAACCATTGCGCCCAGCAACGGCGTTACTGAAGCCAGAAACGATTTAGGGTTTCGATGTTCAACGTCTCGAACAAACTCCCGCCTAACTACAGCACAATCGAGTAATCAGGGTAATCCAAATAGTCTAGAAGCGATTCTAGATGACAATACCCAAGTCGAAAAACTAGCGGGAGACTTTCGGTTTACAGAGGGACCCATTTGGCATCCAAACGGCTTCTTACTCTTTAGTGATATTCCGGCTAATACTATCTATCAATGGACACCGAATCAAAAACCAGAAATATTTCGTCGTCCTTCGGGCAACGCCAATGGTAATACTCTAGACTGGGAAGGGCGTTTAGTCAGTGCTGAACATAGTAATCACCGTATATCCCGTACTGAAAAAGACGGCACAATTGTTACGCTGGTCAATCAGTTCCAGGGAAAGCGACTCAACAGTCCCAATGATCTCGTAGTCAAATCCGATGGAAGTATCTACTTTACTGACCCCCCCTATGGCATTAAATCTGAGCAAGAAGAACTGGGATTCTATGGTGTCTATCGGTTGACACCGGATGGGGAACTGACGTTGTTAGTGAAAGATTTTGTGGGTCCGAATGGCATTGCCCTTTCACCAGATGAGGAGAAACTATATGTGAATGATTCGGAAAAAGGTCACATTCGTGTCTTCGATGTGAAATCCGATGGTACTTTGGAAAATGGGCAGCTATTTGCCGAATTAAAAGACCCCAGTACAAAGGGTGTACCCGATGGCATGAAGGTAGACCAAGAGGGGAATATTTACAGTACCGGACCAGGGGGCGTATGGATTTTCTCACCCTCAGGCAATCTATTAGGCAGGATTGAAGTTCCTGAACTTGCTACCAATCTAGCCTGGGGTGATGACGATTACAAATCTCTCTACATTACTACCAGTAATAGCCTTTACCGTATCCGCCTCAAAATTCCAGGCGTGCCACCAGGCCAAGAAGGGAGTAAGCGCTGACGACGAGTGCCGTCAATATTTGTTTGGGCGCACGTCGGTGCGCCCCTACCGGATTCTATGCTGTATGCGTATCAAATCTGATGATGAGTTGTCCGTCAGCACTAAGTTTTTGGCTTATTTCCCAGCCTGAAAAATCTGGTTAGCCGTTAAGTCCAACTCCGGAAATATTAGGGATTCAATACGCTCTCCTTCCCTAAACTGACTTACCTGGTACTCACCATCAACGAGTTTGTAAACACTAAGCGTTGGTCGTTTCGGGGAGCCAATATAGCGCCGACCTCCTAGTCCTAAATAATCAACAATCCAATATTCAGAGATACCCATTGTCTCATAATCTTCCAACTTTCTGGCGTAATCGTTTTCCCAGTTTGTACTGACCACTTCCACGACCAAAGGAATAGATGTTCCGTTTTGAATCGTTGCCGCTTTTTCCCACAACGGTTCAGTCTTGAGGGCATCGCGGTTAACCACGATAACATCTGGAAGATAGCCAGTTTCCCAACTGGGTGCTTTGACTAAAGCGCGTCGAGGAAAACGATAACGCCGTTGTAGTTTCCGACTCAGAGTTGTGAGGTTCTCGACTAGAAATTCAGTAACATCTTCATGCTGACCTGTTGGCTGCATCTCGAAAATTTTCCCATCAATAAGTTCGTATCGTCCGTCCTCTGGATACCATTCCAGGAATTGCTCGAAGGTTAACGTTTTGGGTTGGGTTCCAATTGTGATTAAGTTACTCATCCCATTGCCTTTTATAATTGATGGTTGATGCCTCAAGGATAGGCATTTTTGCCGTAAGCGTTGATACCATTGTAATGTTCATATTCAAGGGTCTGGTTTTCCTCGAATTGAGCTAGAGTTAGCCGTCAAAAGTGACGCCACCAATATTGTTCTAGCTGGTAGGCTTGGCGCAGGTGTTGTAAGGCGGCTGTTGAGAGCAATCCTTTCACCAGAGCAACAAATTGTCCCCACGCTAGCAATTGGGATTCACTCGTCGCTCGGTTGAACTGGTATCTATAGAATATTGTCCAAAATTCAGGGGCAATTGGAGATTTCCAGCGCTTGCGCCATCGAACCATGTCTTGATGAGTGGGAGGTTCGGCTTCCAGGATTGGCGGAAAGTCGGCATAGCTGACAAATCGGCCCTATCAACAGCAAAATGAGTTAGCCGCCGTGAGCGATCGCCTCTCCCACCTCCAGGATAAAATCCGTCAAGATGCCCTCACTGTAATTGAACGCTGTGACACCGAAGACGAGTTAGATTTTCTTTTCCCTGAACTTACCCGAATTCATGACCATGATTTAGTCGTACTGGAGTCTTGGCAAAATCAGGTTGATTGGATGCGCTCGCTTCCTGCATCGGAAGTCAAACTGCTTCAAAGTGCCGACTTCAGCAACTTAGACGCCACGGCTACCCTAGACGCCAGTGCAGATCCAAACATCTTAGCAGAACCCCCCGAACAATTACTCTATGAAAACTTAAAGCAAAAATCTCATCCCGCATCCTTGCTTGACCAACTGCAATTTATGATCAAACCTAAGTTACGTCAAGAGTGGGAAACATACATCACTCAACAAGCTGCGATCGCGGGTTACAAAACCTTAGTCCCGGCAAACCTGGAAAAAGCCTCAAACTTAGCTGTTGCCAACCTCTACTGGTATTTCCAAGTCAGAGATGAATCAGAAGAAGAGACATAACCAAGTGTCAAAAATACATGACATTTTTAATTCGTCATTAACGCTTGATTTGCCACATTTATTTTGAAGTATCCGCTAACTCAAATAGACGTTTTAACCATTCAACAAACTTGTTCGCAATTTCAGCAGCATTATAACTCAGTACCTGTGCGGTAATGGCTTGTCCCATTGGCATTCCCGGTGTTTCCTGCCAAGCTAACCACGTATGAATTAAGGCTTTGGGATGATGAATTGGCGTGTAACGATTCAAGTTAAACTGTTCAATCTCTTGCACAATCGCCTCGGCTTTTGGACGCAAACTATCATCAGAGGGAATTAAATGGGCAACAAAATCTTCCAACATTCCAGGAAGTTGATTATCAGGCATTAACCAAACACCTATTTTGGGTTTGTCTGGTTGTGTATACACCCCGCCATCTGGGGGAGGTACTGTCGGAATCGTCTGATATCCACTCTCCATGAGTCGATTTCGTACAGCTTGCCATCGTGCCAGTAAGTCTTGATCCGCATCAACGACAATTCCTAATGTTTGTAATTTGGGTTCATCAATTCTAGCTGGTAATCCAGCTAAAAGTGCTTCTATTCCCTCTGTTCCTTTTTCTTCCGCTACTTCTACAGAAAATGTTTCTGGCAACTGATATTGATTACACAAAGCCCAAATCACATGGCGATCATTTTTTCCTTCAACCAATAGCTGATGAGGTTTTGGTTTTTTTGGCATCAGCGAACCTCAATACTTTGACGCACAGCAACACCCAATTTTTCAGAATCGTATTCAACCGGACGTATCTCTTCACCCTTACGACTCAATCGAAATAATTTGCCTACTGATGGATCATCTAATTCATCCAAAGCTTCTTGAAACGCACAGATACAGTCCCAACTATGAGTTGTCGCAAAAATTTGTATGTTTAACTGCTGTGCTATTTCTAACATCAAGCGCCACATATCCGTTTGAGACTCATAATATAGACCTGTCTCGATCTCATCGACGAGTAAAAAACCATTTTCAACTGTCACGGCTGCCATCGCTAGGTTGAGTATTCGTCCCATTCCTTCGCCCATGCTACTTAAAGGAAGCGGCTCTGTTTTACCTTCAACTTTAAGCAAAATATCACTGTAAAAATTTTGGTTGCTAGTAAAACTAAGACGTTGTATATTTGGATCTAATGTTCTCAGAGCCTCTATTACTTTATCTTCTTTAGGAGTAAGAATAATTTTATCCCAAAGACGAGCCAAATCTCTAACTTCTGTTAATTCATTTGTAAGCCATATACTTTCAGAACTTGAATTTGGTAAATGCAGCAGAGATTTTTTGTAAAAGTTTTCACTCAAAAAACCATCATTTGAAATAGGAAAACTATTAGATGTTTTACTGCCGTATAAAATTTTAAGGTATTTACGACTTAATTCTGTCTCTAAATCTAATTCACTTTCGTCAATATTCGGATTGATTGAAGAATATTGTGCATTATCTACCTCAGTTAATTGAATAATTATTTTTTTATTTGAATTAGATTGAATAATAATTCTTTTTTCTTCAGTAGTCTGGTTATCATGAAATAAACGATATATTGGGTATTTATAATTTTTTTTCAATAAACCGCTATTTGGCGAAGTATTTAAGTCTCCACGGTTTACTTCTCCACGGTTGACCATAACGCCAAATAGATAAATTGGATTGCCATGATTAGTTATTAAATATATAGCTTCCAAGAAAGTGGTTTTACCACAATTATTCATACCCACGAGTAAATTAACCTGTGCTAACCCATCGATATGAAAGTTCTTGAAGCAGCGATAGTTTTGTATAGTGAGATCTCGTAACATAAACTCTTAGCTAAAGGAGCAGTGATTATTTCTTATCTTAGAGGCTAATCGTCACTGTGGTCATAGCTGGGTGATGACGAGCGATCGCACGTTGATCGGTCATCGTCTATTGTTCTAGCTGGTAGGCTTGTCCCATTGGCATTCCTGACGTTTCTTGCAGACGACGAATAGAACCTCGAACTCTTTAACCCGCTTCTGGATAAATTCTGAGGAGATTAACTGTATTTTCGACGTCTTCTAAATACTCCAAGCCAAGTCCCGGTTGTTGCGCTTCGTAATAGGCTATGGCTTCGGTTAACTCCTGACTTGCCAGTGGATGAAATATAACCGTTTTCATTGCCAGGACGCACGAATCTGTTGAAACACGTCCTCAGCCGGAATACCAGTGACTTGACCATCGTCTATTTCGCGATCGCGTGCTTCAGCTTCTTGAGTCCAAACACGTTCAACATCTTGGTCAATTTCACTGAGTTGACTCAAATGTTCCAGAAGTCGCGCCAGCAATGCAACTAGAGAGTCTTTAGGCAGAGCGAGGACTTCAGCTTCAAGCTGTTTGAGGGTCATAGGAGTTTTAGCTCAAGATGGGCAACTATCCTTATCATAATCATATCTTGCGATCGCACGTTGATCTGTCATCGTCTTGTTCTCCTGAGTTGAGCCAGATTCAACCAAAATTTCAGTACCATTCACATTAAAACTCAATTACAAGAGTTGAAAGGCTTGAAGCATAAGTGAGTTCAATTGCTGAATTTGATTGACGCCTAACTTACCGATACGTCGTGTAATCAACCGACGTTCAAGAGTAACGATTCGTGTCACCCTCACTTTAGAAGCAACCTTTAGTCCAGTATTGGAAAATTCGGGATCTGAAGTATCTAGAACAAATTCATCTGGACTGAGACGGGTTAGATTTTGAGATGAAATAAAACAGAGGGTTATGTCATCACCTGTAGAATCTACCCATAACACTACAGCCGGACGCAGTTTTGTTGTACTCAAATCTGTGAAAGGGAAGGGAACTAAAACAATATCTCCTTTTTTGACAGACATTAGATTGCTTCCCCATCTTCAAGAGTATACAAATCGGGTTCATCGTACAGGAAGTTGAACGAGCCACCCTTTTGAGCCATTTGCATTAAGTCACCCGTTGAAGGACTTGATGATTCAAAAAACAGCTTTTGCTCAAGTAAATGACGCTCCTCTTTCGAGAGAGATAGGATAACTTGGATTAGAGATTCAACGAGTTGAGTGTTCATATTCAATGGTCTGGTTTTCCTCTAGTTAAGCCAGATTCAGTGTTTTGTCAAAAGTGACGCCACCAATATTGTTCTAGCTGGTAGGCTTGGCGCAGGTGTTCTAAGGCGGCTGTTGATAACAATCCTTTCACCAGAGCAACAAATTCTCCCCACGCTAGCAATTGCGACTCACTCTTGGCTCGGTTGAACTGATATCTATAGAATATTGTCCAAAACTCTGGAGCAATTCGAGACTTCCAGCGCTTGCGCCAACGCACCATGTCTTGAGGCGTGGGAGGTTCAGCTTCTAGGATTGGCGGAAAGTCGGCATAGCTGATGAATCGGCTCAACCCTTTACCGTGAACATAAACGATATGTTGCCAGCACTCAATGCGATAAATCTCGTCGGGGGAGCGGTTAAACAGCAAGGCGACTGTCTCGACAGTGACGAATCGTGCCAGGGGGTGACGGGTGGAGGATTTGTAATTTAGCTTTGAGGCTTCAAAGGTGGGCGTTTTTGTGGTATGTGTTGATAACATAGTAATTAATTCCCATTTAATTGGGACATTGGCGCGATCGCTCTTAGGTTTGCGAGACTGGGAGAGCGATCGCTTTATATATCAGAATTATCATAAGGTGCAGTTGCACCGATAGTCAAGTATGGGTTTAGTCAGGCTGAAAATTCGCGAACTGGCGGCTGAGAAAGGCTGGACGCTCAAGGAGGTTGCTGACCGTTCTGGTGTGATGTACAACACGGTCAAAAGCTATGCCCGCCGTTCCGAGTTGTCAATGGTAGACTTTACCGCGATTTATAAGTTGGCTCGAACCTTTGATGTGATGATTGAGGATGTGGTTGAGATTTTGGAGGAGTAGACGCAATACACTTTGGTTGAACACCACTAGCGTTAAACTGCCTTGGGTTCAACATTTATTCAGCAACCCCTATTTACAACTTATGGAATTCAACAAGAATTTGACTTTTTTAGCATCTCGTATCATACCTAGCTCGATAAAATAATTATGTGCTTTGTTTGCATATTCTCTTGCTTTATTAAAATTTGACCTAGCCTTTTCCAACTTAGCAAAAGAAGCCAAATAATAGGCTGTTCTACGTTTGTCTTTAGCCGCTTTAACTTCATCAAATCCAATGAAAAGAAGATTTTCAGCTTTATCGAATTCACCTTCAGCAATAGCAATATCAGCTAGAATTTTTTGACTGTAATTTTTCTGGCGTTGATTTTTTATTTTATCTGATTCTTGAATGACCTGATTACAAAGAGCTTGAGCTTGAGAATATCGACCTTGCTCAAATAATACTTCTGATCGTTCTCTATCTATATAAATTTGATGAGCAATACGCTTTTCGTTCGGTAAATTTGTATCATTCAGAATTTTCTGTTCTAGGTTCAACCACTTGTGTGCTTCTTCAGGCTTTTCTAAGCGAAGATAAAGTCCAGCTAAGTGATTTGTTAAGTAGTCTAAATCATCAAAATCACCGTATTGGCGTAATTCCCATGCTTCCAATAAAAGTTTCTCTGCGTTTTCTAAGTCGTCGGGTTTACCCATCAGTAGTAATGTTCGTCCCTTACGAGACTTAACTCCCAAAGTAGTCTTATGCTCCCCTCTTAATGTAGATGCTTTAATAATCCAGCCAAGCCAGAATCGCCTATCTTGCCAATGACCTCTGAGATTAGCATAGTTATTCAAATATGACCAGAGTTCTTTAACATCTTCATAACGTTCTTCATCTTTACACCAGCGAAGAACAGCTAAAAGATTTTCCCACTCTTCGTGTAAGCGATTGTACCCTGCGACAAATCGCTCTGGCTTTTTTTCTGGCTCATGATGTTTTTTCGCAAATTTTTTATACCATTCTAGCCATCGATTCAAAGCTTCTTTTTTAAACTCTTGATTTTTGCGTAATTCTGCTAAGGCATACTCACGGGTCAAAGGTAACATTATATAACGTCCTTTGTAAAGGCGTATCAGAGAAATCTGTTGCAGTTTTTCTAACCCCTTATTAATTGAAATCATTGGTTCTGTACTGAGTCCAGCAACTTCAACAACTGCATCTCGATCAGGTGATTTGTGAAAGATGGCTATAGACATCAGTAACCTATATGCATGTTCATGTTGCCTCTTGAGATCATCGACTGACTGTTTAAAGCAAAAATGAGCTACATCATTATGGTTACTTTTTAAGTCTGCTAATACTGTTGTGAGAGAGTTGCTCATAGCTAAACGACCCATAGTATAAATAATGACAATAGGAATCCCTCCACTAGCTTTAATCAGGTTATTTTTATCCTCATTCGTTAGAGAAATTCCTTTATCATCAGCTTGCTGCTGAATTAGTTGTTTACTTTCCCGTTTAGATAATGACTCTAAGTGAATAGGGACAAAACAAACACCTATTTGCTCACGGGTAGTAATGACTGATTTCACAGTTTTGGGTAATTCGTAAAGAAAAGACAATACTCTATTTTTATTTTCGATTGTTTCCAGGTTATCAATAATTAATAAAACTTTTTGCTGTCGGAGTCTTTTCCTTATTCGTTCTATCTCATTTTCATGCATGATTGACGGCTCATCTAATGTAATTGAAATTGTTCTCATAATTTCTTGGAGTGTACGCTGAGAAGTGAGTTTATCTAAAATTCGGTCTGGTAAAAGTTGATTTTCTTTGGCGGAGGTAAAAATAATTGCATCAAATAAAGGGATTTCACAAGTGATTTTTGAAAGGGTAGAACTATCAGACCTAGCATTTCCGTATTCTCTGTACTCAAGACAGCGATATGCTGCTTCTACAACTAAAGCCGTCTTTCCAACACCACCAATCCCATCTACCGTAATAATTGAAGCGGCATGATCCTCAGATAGGTATCTCATTAAGTCGCATAGTTCTTTTTCACGACCGATGAATTTATTATCCTGTGGGGGTAGGTTCTGATTTGGAAGTGTGCTTAAACGTTCACGACTCGGTTTCACGACAAGCGAGTCAGTAGACTCTCTGGTTTGAACAGGTGGATACCAATCATTGGGATCAACGATATCTGTGGGTTCTAGCTGGAGGACTTTGGCAATTTTCTGGATTGCGTCTTTTTGAGTTTTACGTCCCCAGTGAGGATGTAATAAATTTTTAACCTGCTGTTCGCCAACCTCAGCCTCTGTTGCTAGACGTTCTTGGGTATAACTCATTTCGCGCATTTTGTTGTCAAGATGTCTCGAACCATCTTGGCTAGCCAGAAAACCTCTTCTGCGTTGCTGAGTCATGAGTGGTAATTAGATGGATTTACTTCTACTGTACTCAAAAATATTCACAATGCCGATAACTGTGGTTAAGTGCGAATAAGAAATCAAGACTTATTTACATTTATTTCGTCTGGACATTAACTCACTAACCTCGATAGGCTTGAAACAAATGGAACGTTTTGAGGAGATACACTGATGTCTTTACAATATACTGCTCAAATCCTTGCAGAAGAACCAACTTCGCAACATTTGCTCAACACTCTCAACTCGGTCAATGTCCCACTATCAGGTAAAAATTTGTCGGCGAAAGTAGACCAAACTTTAAAAACGTCATCCAAAATTCGCATCTGCAAAATAATGAACCATAAACTTCGCCTGTTAATTCCGTCTACCATTCATATTGATATTCCTTGGGAAACTTCGGCTTATGTAGAACAAGCAAACCAATTATTGAGTAAATGTTTTGGGGGCAGTATTTGTAAAAAATTTGTCGGTTTCTATCAAAGTAGTGATTATCGCCTAATCAGTGAGTCAATTTTTGAAGTCGAAGTTTGGATGACCGAGGCAGAACTGCTGCAACATCTTCCCAAGTTAGAAGACTTCATCCTCCAATTGCTAACAGAATTGCAACAAGAAACAGTTTTTTTGGTAATTGACGATACAGCTTCACTAATAGAGAAGAAGAAAACCGATAATTTCAACTTTGAAGCCATAGCTGCATAGAATGATGTATTTAGCTTCTCCCTGTTGTAAGTGCAACCCAATCTGGGTTAGCTAGCTCCTAAGTCCGCGTAGGCGGACTTTGTTTGTGTAGCCGTGACTTCCAGTCGCTGGGGTAAAAAAGGGCTTAAACGAAAAATCCCCCACCCGAAGGCAGGGGATTTATTTAATTACCTACAAGGCTTCAGTTCGCTAACCGAACTTACCCGCAGTCGAGGCAATCACAAACGCCGCGTAGGTCAATATATACCCCACAGTAAAGTGAGCTAAACCAACCACACGAGCTTGAACGATGGACAGAGCAACCGGCTTGTCCTTCCAACGAACCAAGTTCGCCAGAGGCGTGCGCTCGTGCGCCCAAACCAACGTTTCAATCAGTTCTTGCCAGTAACCACGCCAGCTAATCAGGAACATGAAACCAGTCGCCCAGATTAGGTGTCCTAAGAGGAACATCCAAGCCCAAACGGACAGGTTATTGGTTCCAAACGGGTTGTACCCGTTGATTAGCTGAGAGGAGTTCAGCCAGAGGTAGTCGCGTAGCCAACCCATCAGATAGGTTGAGTTCTGATTAAATGTAGCTACGTTGCCTTGCCATATTCCTAGATGCTTCCAGTGCCAGTAGAAGGTTACCCAACCAATGGTATTCAGCATCCAGAACATCGCTAGATAGAAAGCGTCCCAAGCGGAGATATCGCAGGTGCCGCCACGACCGGGACCGTCGCAGGGGAAGCTGTAACCGAAGTCTTTTTTATCGGGCATCAGCTTAGAACCACGGGCATCCAACGCACCTTTGACCAGAATCAAGGTGGTGGTATGCAGACCGAGTGCGATCGCGTGGTGAACTAAGAAGTCACCAGGACCAATGGTCAGGAACAAGGAGTTACCGCCATCGTTAATCGCATCTAACCAACCGGGCAACCAAACGTTACCGTAGTTGGGCCAAGCCGTGGTGGCAATGCTATCTGGATTAGATAGCAGCGTATCGAATCCGTAGAGCAGCTTACCGTGAGCCGCTTGAATCCATTGAGCGAAAACAGGCTCAATTAGAATTTGCTTTTCAGGCGTGCCAAATGCCACAACCACATCGTTGTGAACATAAAGACCTAAGGTGTGGAATCCGAGGAACAAGGAAACCCAGCTCAAGTGAGAGATGATTGCTTCCTTGTGATCCAATACCCGTGCCAACACATTGTTCTTATTCGCTTCGGGGTCGTAGTCCCGCACCAGGAAGATTGCTCCGTGGGCGAATGCACCGACCATTAAGAAGCCCGCAATGTATTGGTGGTGAGTATACAACGCTGCCTGCGTGGTATAATCCCGCGCCATAAATGCATAAGGCGGCAAGGAATACATGTGTTGCGCTACCAGGGAGGTAACTACACCCAAGCAAGCCAAGTGCCAACCTAACTGGAAGTGCAGCGAGTTGTTATAGGTGTCGTAGATTCCTTTGTGACC
Organism: Coleofasciculus sp. E1-EBD-02; assembly: GCF_040218245.1. NCBI lineage: Bacteria > Bacillati > Cyanobacteriota > Cyanophyceae > Coleofasciculales > Coleofasciculaceae > Coleofasciculus > Coleofasciculus sp. E1-EBD-02. The sequence goes on from NZ_JAVJQN010000176.1 coordinate 11,992, forward strand.
TTCACCCAACAAACCACCAAACGGGGTTCCCGGTGGGGGATTGTGCGCTGCCATGATGTCTTTCATGCTGTGTCCAATACCGAAGTTCGTCCGGTACATGTGACCCGCAATGATAAACAGAACAGCGATCGCCAGGTGGTGGTGAGCAATATCGGTCAGCCACAGGGATTCAGTCTGAGGATGGAACCCACCTAAGAAGGTAAGAATCGCAGAGCCAGCACCTTCAGACGTACCAAAGATATGGTTTGCTGTATCTGGATTCTGGGCATAAACCCCCCAGTTTCCTGTGAAAAACGGAGCTAAACCCGCTGGGTGTGGCTTGACGGACAGGAAGTTATCCCAACCCACATGCTGTCCCCGAGCTTCGGGAATCGCAACGTGAACCAGGTGACCTGTCCATGCTAAGGAACTCACCCCAAACAGACCCGCTAAGTGGTGGTTTAGGCGAGACTCAGCATTTTTAAACCAAGCCAAGCTAGGACGGAACTTGGGTTGTAAATGCAGCCAACCTGCAAACAGGAAGACGGCAGATAGCACCAAGAGGAATAATGCCCCTTGATACAGATCCCCATTTGTCCGCATCCCGACGGTGTACCACCAGTGATACACCCCAGAGTAAGCAATATCAACAGGGTTAGACGCACCGGCTTGCGTAAACGCATCAACAGCCGGTTGACCGAATTGAGGGTCCCAAATCGCGTGAGCGATCGGACGGACGTTAAGCGGATCTTTGATCCACTGTTCAAAGTTGCCTTGCCAGGCGACGTGGAACAGACTGCCAGAGGTCCACAGGAAAATGATTGCAAGATGACCGAAGTGAGAGGCGAAAATCTTCTGATAAAGATTTTCCTCCGTCATGCCATCATGGCTCTCAAAGTCATGGGCGGTGGCAATTCCGTACCAGATTCGACGTGTTGTCGGATCTTGAGCGAGATCCTGGCTAAATTTCGGAAATTTTGTTGCCATCTGTCTTTCGTTAGGAAATCCTACAGAGACTTATGCTTTTGCTGCTCGTTTTCTGTCTTCTGTGACCCCCTGGAACCGAAGTTCCAGTTTGGGATGGGGTCGAGACAGGCAAGACCTGGTGTCCTGCTTTATAGTGGTATCGATTCAAACAGCCGTCATCCGACTGCTAGTATTCGTGCCAGGAAGAATGCCCAAGTGGTGACAATTCCTCCTAGGAGGTAGTGAGCTACCCCCACAGCCCGACCCTGGACAATGCTCAGAGCGCGAGGCTGAATCGCTGGAGCCACTTTTAGTTTATTATGCGCCCAGACAATGGATTCGATCAGCTCTTGCCAGTAGCCGCGACCACTGAACAGGAACATCAAACTGAATGCCCAGACAAAGTGAGCGCCTAAGAACAGGATGCCATAAGCTGACAACGCTGTGCCGTAGGAGTTGATCACCTGAGAGGCTTGCGCCCACAGGAAGTCACGCAACCAACCGTTAATTGTAATTGCGCCAGCGGCAAAGTTACCGCCCGTGATATGAGACACGGTACCATCGGACGCCACCGTTCCCCAAACATCGGACTGCATCTTCCAGCTAAAGTGGAAAATTACAATCGAGATGCAGTTATACATCCAGAACAGACCGAGGAAGACGTGATCCCAAGCTGATACTTGGCAAGTACCACCCCGACCTGGACCATCGCAGGGGAAGCGGAAACCCAGGGATGATTTGTCAGGAATCAAACGAGAGTTCCGGGCATATAGCACACCTTTGAGCAGAATCAGTGCGGTGACATGAATCTGGAAGGCGTGAATATGGTGGATTAAGAAATCCGCCGTTCCCAAGGTGATGGGCATCATTGCCACTTTGCCACCCACAGCAACCATGCCACCGCCAAAGGCGTAGCTGACAGGTTCTAGGGCATTGGGAGCGGTTCCGCCAGGAGCCAGGGTATGCAAATGCTGCACCCACTGAGCAAAGATCGGTTGGAGTTGAATCCCCGTATCCGAGAACATATCTTGAGGACGACCAAACGCTCGCATCGTGTCGTTGTGAACGTACAGACCGAAGCTATGGAAGCCGAGGAAGATACAAACCCAGTTCAGGTGAGAAATAATCGCATCCCGGTGGCGAAGAACCCGATCCAATAGGTTATCCACATGAATATTCGGATCATAGTCCCGCACCATGAAGATTGCCGCGTGAGCAGCACCCCCAACGATACAGAATGCACCAATCCACATGTGGTGGGTAAAGATGGACAATTGCGTTCCATAATCGGTGGCTAAGTACGGATACGGAGGCATCGCGTACATGTGATGCGCCACGATAATGGTCAGCGAACCGAGCAGCGCTAAGTTCCAGGACAGTTGAGCATGCCAGGAGGTTGTGAAGATCTCATACATCCCTTTGTGGCCTTGACCAGTGAAGGGACCTTTATGAGCTTCCAGAACTTCCTTAAAGCTATGACCAATTCCCCAGTTCGTCCGGTAGAAGTGACCTGCGATGATAAACAGAACCGCGATCGCTAAGTGGTGATGCGCGGTGTCTGAGAGCCACAATCCACCTGTGGTTGGGTTTAACCCACCTTTAAAGGTGAGGAAGTCAGCATACGCCCCCCAGTTCAGGGTGAAGAACGGCTTCAACCCTTGCTCGAAACTGGGATATAACTCTGCCATCAAGCTCTTGTTCAGGATGAACTCGTGGGGGAGAGGAATATCCTCAGGAGCTACCCCAGCATCCAGTAGCTTGTTGATCGGCAGAGAGACGTGAATCTGGTGACCCGCCCAACCTAATGATCCACAACCTAACAATCCAGCTAAGTGGTGGTTCATCATGGACTCTACATTCTGGAACCATTCCAACTTGGGCGCCCGCTTGTGGTAGTGGAACCAGCCAGCAAACAGCATCAGGGCTGCCATGACTAGACCACCAATGGCGGTGCAGTAAAGTTGGAATTCATTAGTGATTCCAGATGCACGCCAGATTTGGAAGAATCCTGACGTGATTTGAATGCCGTGGAACCCGCCACCGACATCCGCATTTAGAATGTCTTGACCCACGATGGGCCAGACTACTTGAGCGCTTGGCTTGATATTGATTGGATCAGTAAGCCAAGCTTCGTAGTTGGAAAACCGAGCGCCATGGAAATACATGCCGCTCAACCAGACAAAAATAACCGCTAGGTGACCGAAGTGAGCGCTAAAGATTTTGCGCGATACATCTTCTAGGTCACTGGTATGACTATCGAAATCATGAGCGTTCGCGTGAAGGTTCCAAATCCAAGTGGTGGTTTTTGGTCCCTTGGCTAGGGTACGGTCGAAATGTCCCGGTTTAGACCACTTCTCAAATGAAGTAGGAACGGGATCTTTATCAACTGTTACCTTTGCCTTCGTGTCCCGCTCAGGAGGGCTGATTGTCATCAGGAGTCTCCTCTCTATACAAGGAACGAGAAATATCCAAAAGGAAGTTTGCTTTTTTATCAATTTAGCGGAAAGTACCGCTTTTGGCGTAACTTTCCTGGAAAAACGATATCCCCGTTGAAATCTAGGGGATAACTCTTTTGTTGATGATAGGTCTTGCTGGAGGCAGTCTTGGGCTGCACTTAACAAAAATTCAAATTTCAGCAAATCAAGGTCTACTTTGGGTTTTGATTTGAGCAAACTCCCAAAAAAGTCAAGAGTGTGATCGATAAAATTTACAAAACTAAACAATAGATGGGTTTAATCTCAGATTGGTCATTCGTCCTTCGTCATTCGTCCTTCGTTATCTCCCCCATCCATCATGTAGAGGAGGAGTAGAGGAGTAGCCATTGTTCGCTATAGTTCCTAATGAGCAGAATTAGTTGAGGAGATGGTGTGTTGGCTAGGAATCTCTGGTGGAAAACAGTAAGAGCAATTTGTTCAGTCGTACTGGTAGTAGTACTGATGGTGGGACTGGTGGCATGTGGCGAAAGCACCGAAACCTTACCCCCCATTGAAGAGGAAGCCCCACCGCCAACCAAACCAGTGGCACAACTCTCAGAAGTCGCCCCACCCCCAGTGATTCAGCAACTGAACCGCCGCTTAGAAAGCTATCAGCCTCAAGTCACCATCTTGAGTCCCACTCCGGATCAGATTCTCCAAGACACCACCGTCTCCGTAAAATTCCAGGTGCAGGACTTACCCCTGTTCAAAAACCCAGAATTAAACATGAGTCCTCATCTCAACGTAATTCTTGACAATCAGTCTCATATTCCGGTTTACAACGTCGATAAACCCCTAATCCTGGAAGACTTATCCCCTGGAACCCACACCCTACGAGTTTTCGCCGCTCGTCCTTGGCATGAAAGCTTTAAAAATGAAGGAGCCTACGCTCAAACCACATTTCACGTATTTACCAAAACTGACGATAATAATCCGGTAGCCAACCTACCGCTTTTAACCTACAACCATCCCCTAGGCAGCTATGGTGCTGAACCTATCCTGCTCGACTACTACCTGACAAATGCTCCCCTGCACCTTGTCGCCCAAGAAAACCCAGAAGACGAGATTGTCGATTGGCAAATTCGCGTCACCATCAATGGTGAAAGTTTTACCCTTGATCGCTGGCAGTCCGTTTATCTCAACGGTTTTAAACCCGGTAAAAACTGGGTGCAGCTAGAGTTTCTGGATGAGCAAGGAAATCCGGTTAAAAACGCCTACAATAACACAGCGCGGCTAATTCGTTATCAGCCAGGGGGCAATGACACACTCTCTCAGTTAATGCGGAACGAGCTTTCTGCTGAAGTTGCCCGTAGCATTATCGATCCCAACTATAAAGTTCAAGCCGCACCAACACCCACGCCAGAAGTAATCCCGACACCCGCCCCTGAACCGACTCCATCGCCTACAGTAGAGCCAACACCAATACCGTCAGTGTCTCCCACTCCCGTTGAAGAAAAACCAACGGTTGAACCAGAGATACCCGAAGAAATTCCCACCCCTGAACCCGAAGTAACTGTCGAAGAAAAATCAATACCTGAACCCAAAACAGGGGAAGACTCTCCCACAGTCGTAGAACCTGCTACGCCAGATGCAACCGTTCCCTCAGCCAAAGACTTGGAAACTCCTGAAGCCCCACCCACAGACAAATCCCCCACCCGTGGATTTTTCAATCGCTTCTATCAAACCATCCGGGAACGATTCCAAAAACCCAAAGTGTCTTCTACCCCATCCCCTGAACAACCAGAAGAACTAGAAACACCGTTACCTGAACCTGAAGTTTTGCCAGAGGAAACAGAGTCGCCGCCAGAACCCCAAGCGGATACAGAACCTGTAACTTCACCCCAGATAAATCCTGAGGAAGCCTCGGATATCGTGACTGAGGAAACCAAATCTCAGCCAAAACCCGAAGCATCTACACCCCTCGATAAAACCCAAACATCCCCAGAGGAACCGCAAGCAGAGACAGAACCTGTAACTCCATCCCAAAAAACTCCTGAGGAAGCCTCGGATATCGTGACTGAGGAAACCAAATCTCAGCCAAAACCTGAAGCATCTACATCCTTGGATAAAACTCCAACATCCCCAGAGAAACCCCAAGCGGAAACAGAACCCGTAACTTCAGCCCCAAAAACTTCTCCACAGCCATCAGAAGTGATTCCAGAGGACAGGGAATCGAACCCAGAGACAACCCAAACTGCTCCCGAAGAGGCGACAGAAAAATCAGTAACTCCCGATAAACCATTACCGCCGGAATCCCCTGAATCGGAAGAAGACACGCCAACTCCCTCGCCAACACCAACAATTAAGCCTGTCGTTCCTGACGCTGACTTGCCACCAACCTTACCCGAACTGATTGAAAAATAATGCGAATCACTGGCTTCCCCATGGAATAAAAAGCGAAGCAACATCTGGTCTCCCCCTTTTGAAGGGGGACGGGAGGGGGATCTAAAAAGGGGAACGGAAGGTAGATCACATCTGTTGCGAATACTTGGAAAAACGGTATTACAGTGAACGGTGGGTTAGGATCTCAGCAGTAAGCAATGAACAATCACTGAGAATCGCATGACACCACGGGTTCGATCACCAGAACTTCCCCAAGACGGCATCTGGTTAAATACCAATCACCCGCTTTCCCTGACGAGTTTAAAAGGGCGAGTGGTGATTCTCGACTTTTGGACGTACTGCTGTATTAACTGTCTCCATGTTCTGCCAGACTTAAACTATTTAGAACAAAAATATAAAGATAGTCTGATTGTGATTGGTATTCACTCAGCTAAATTTGATAACGAAAAAGATGCAGAAAATATTCGTCAGGCAATTCTTCGCTACGATGTCGAGCATCCCGTTGTTGTAGACGTTAATGGTAATCTCTGGCAGCAGTATGCGGTTCGGGCGTGGCCCACGTTAGTCGTGATTGACCCGGAAGGATATGTGATCAGGGATGTGGCAGGAGAAGGGAATCGAGAGGTTCTCGATCAACTCATAGGGGAACTGATTCAGAAACACCAGCACAAAGGCACAATGACAATGGAGCCACTTCATTTCACATTGGAAAAACAGCAACATCCCCTGACCAATCCTTTGGCATTTCCCGGTAAAGTCCTGGCTGATGAATTTAGCGATCGCCTATTTATTGCTGACTCCGGTCATCATCGCATTGTGGTGAGTACGTTGGCAGGTGAAGTATTAAATATTATTGGTACAGGTGAACCAGGATTAACCGATGGAACGTTTGCCGAAGCCCAATTTTTTGCACCTCAAGGTATCACGCTAGATCCTGACAATCAACGTCTCTACGTCGCGGATACGGAAAATCATTGCTTGCGATGTATTCATCTAGAAACTGAGCAAGTTGAAACCATCGCGGGTACTGGAGAGCAAAGTCGCCAGATTCAACCCCATAGCGGTTTAGGGTTACAGACAGCGTTAAATTCGCCGTGGGATATTGAAATAATTGATAATCGCCTGCTGATTGCCATGGCGGGTTCCCATCAAATCTGGGAAATGCATCTTGAAACGGGTGAGATTGGCACTTATGCGGGGACAGGTGCAGAAGCTTGCTTAGATGGGTCACTTGATGAAGCCGCCTTTGCTCAACCCAGTGGGATTACCAGCGATGGTCGAGAACTCTACGTGGCTGATAGTGAAGTCAGTTCGATTCGGGGAGTGGGTCTAATTAATAATTTACCCGTGCGGACAATTTGTGGCAGTGGTGAACTGTTTGAATTTGGCGATCGCGATGGACAAAAGTCAGAGGTACGACTCCAACATTGTTTAGGGGTGGAATATACCCAAAATTACCTCTGGGTAGCGGATACTTATAATCACAAAATTAAGCGCGTCGATCCGACAACAGGGAGTTGTCAGACCTTGTTAGGGAACGGAAAAGCGGGACACCGTGACGGTCAGAGTCATGAGGCGGAGTTTGCCGAACCTTCTGGAGTCAGTGCGATCGCGGCTCGTCTCTATATTACTGACACGAATAATCATGTCATCCGTTGCGTTGATTTGGGTACATTAGAGGTGACCACTTTAAAATTGAGTGGGTATTAGGGCTGTTGCCTTTTCACTTAACTTTTTGTTCACCATTTATCTAGGATTACTGTATAGATAATGACACTCTCTACGGAAAAAAACTCCCCAACCATTCCACCAACTGAAGCAGAAGCGAATATTGCTCAAGCGAGTTATCAACTATTAGCATCTTATGTTCAAAACAACGGAAAACCTATCACTATTCAAGTGATGCAAGAAGATGCTACAAGCGAGACTGTGACGATTCCCGCCGCCGCCTTTCATCTGTTAGTTGAGACATTGACACAGATGAGTCAAGGACATGCCGTCAAGGTAACTGCTATTAGACAAGAACTGGAACTCTATGAGGCGGCTGATATTCTAGGTGTTTCTCGCACTCAGGTTTTGAGTTTGCTGAAATCAGGAGAAATTCCTTACTGGAGAGAGGGAACAGTTTATCGAATGCGTTATCAAGATGTGATGGACTATAAAAATCGCAATGATGCCGAACGAATGAAAATCCTGAATGAGCTTGCTGCACAAGCACAAGAACTCAATATGGGATAAGGATTGCATCGCATTCAATACTGCTGAGGGCGATAATTGGAAATGGTCTAGTAATTGAGACAGAGAAACAGGTTTGGGTTGATTGACTAGCCAGGACATGACATATTTTTCTATGTTTGATAAACAAATGCTTATGTAAAACGGGGTTATATCTACAAATATAAACAAAAAATACAGGGCGTGATCGCAGATTTTCAGAAAGCTATTAGTCTCTTTTATAAAGAGTTACACCACAGCTTGGAAGGCACGATAGTATCGTGTCCCTACCCAATCAATTATCCCTGGGTTATGGTAGGAAAAACTGCCGTACCCTCACAGGTGAAGACTTTACGCGGCTAAAAGATTGCAATTTACGTCGAGAGGGATTAAATTGCAAACTTAAGATATGACCTTCACAGTTTCTTTACTTGATTATCATCTGTGAATCACACTGAAACTCGACAACTCGGCTTCTTTTCCTTGGCGGCTTTGCTGGTGTCGGCACATTATGGTTTGGGATTTGTTCTCGGAACCGCCGAAAAAGCCTTAACCTTGGGTTGGGCGGGTAGCCTCTATCCGATTTCCATTGCCCTAGGAACCCTTATTCTCCTGGGATTTGCCCGATTCTATTGGCGGTCAATTGAACCAATCTGGACGCTACTGGGGAACCGCTACGGACATCCCGTCAAAGTGCTGGTGGGAACCATGTCCTGGTTATCGCTAGTTGGGATTTTTGCGGTGCAAATTATTGCTGGCGCATTTATCCTCAAAGTTCTGGATTTACCCGTGCAGCCCAGTATGCTAGGCTTAGCACTGGTCTTTCTGCTCTCTTCTATACTGCCGATTGAGAAAGCCAGTTGGCTATTCCGGGGATTATTGGGATTCAATATCCTGGCATTATTGTACGCGATCGCGAAACTGCACGCTGTTCCCCTCTATTTACACGCCCCAGTGGATTTCATCCCCGCACTACAGCAGATGAGTCCTCCTTCTTTACTCGGCATCTCCTTATCGACAGTATTGCTGGTATTAATTGATATGAAATATCACCAATTTGTTGTGCAAGCCAGGGATGTACGCAACCTCTATATTGGCTGTGTCTTAGCGGCTATCTTATTCCTGTTTCTGGCGTTATTACCGTCTGCTGTAGTAATTGCTAGCCAAACGGCTGGTATTTTACCCACCGATATTGATGGCAAAGCAATCATTCCTTGGATTTTACTATGGCTGGGTGGAGGCGCTAATCACTTGGGGGGACAGTTGTTGATTTTATCATTAATCGTACCCGCTTTAGGCGTCGGGAGTAGTATTTTGCGGGTGCAGACGAAGGTGGTTTTAGACTTTGAGTTGATTCCCGATTCTCAACTGAATCGTTTAATTGTTGCAATCATTAATACGGCGTTGGGACTCGCTGTCGCGTTAAAGGGCGGTTCAATTATCAGTCTCATTGTCTTATTTTATGCCGTGTATGTAGCAACCGTTTGGGTTCCTTTTGCCGCTTATCTCGTCGCTGAAACCGGACGCTATACGTTTGCCGCAAGTAGTGTTCGACTGGCATTAATTATCAGTGGTTTGTCGGCAGTGGCAATGCTGATATTAAGCTTGATTAAACCGGACGCTGCCTTTTTTAACAGTGCCGAGTTAAGTATTATCATGTTGGGCATGGGGTTTGGCTGCTTTGGGTTAGGCTTAGGCGAGATAATTGAAAAGTATTTGCCTATTTCTCCCATCAAAGAGGAATTGTAAGTCATTTGTTATTTGTTGTTTGTCCTCCGTCCTTTGTCATCCGTTTTGATGCATCCCCGCCAGAAAGATGTAGTAGCGTGGCACATCTAATTGAATGGATTAGGCTTGCGTGCATAAATTGTAGGGGCGTGTAGGGGCGCAAGGCTTGCGCCCAATTTAGTAAATGTTACCGTAGTTGAACCTGCAACAACTCAAGATACCCACCCTTACTCAAAAAAATCAGTGGCGAAGTATTAATTACCGTCAAGCTAGGCACGCTCTAACTCCTGCTCCAAATCATCAAAATCTACCTGAAAAACATCAATTTTATGCCGAGCCAAAACTTCTATAAAATCCCGACGATTTAACCCAGCTATCTGCGCCGCTTTCTCCGGAGACACTTCCCCCTGCTGATACCAAAAAATCGCCGCTGCCAAACGCATCTCCTCCCCAAACTCCTGGGGATACTTACGCCGTGCCGACAATATTTCCTCAGAAAAATTTAGAATAATTTGAACCATTTTATTGGACTCTTGGTATTTTTCATTCTCCCCTTATTGTAGAGTAGTGATGCACCCGACAGGATTAGCGATCGCCTGCGGTAGGTTTCGCGATCGCGTAACTCATGGAGAGCAACCTACAAGATATCAAAAGATAGTTCGCGTTTGCTGACAACACAATCTTCAAGGTATAAATTTACTAACTCTTGCCAAGACATTCCTTTTTATTGTGCCATTGCCTCAAAATATTCTATGACTTCTATCCTTAAGGGTAAAGTTACTTGTTGTTTTAATCTTTGGGCAAATGGATTGGGTCTGCTTTTCAGTTTTTCAAAATCATATTCTTTTTTCATTGCTTTAAGCTGTCATGCATTTAAATTGGGTATTAGTAGCGAGCAAGATGCTCGCACTACAAGGATTTCGTCATTATTGACATTACGGTTTAAAGACCAAACAGCTTATCCTCGATAAAATTTACTTTCGTTTAAAGAAATACCAAGCGTTAGTATATTCTGGGTTAATTCCTAAAGAAGTTAGGATCATTATTAATTTTTTCAATGACTATATTTCTAAAACTATCAAGTTGTTCGCTATTGCTAAACACCCGTTTAGGAATAGTAAAGAAAAATTTTTTGGATACGTAAAGATTAAACACATCATTGGCTTCTATGAAATAATCAACGCCTTTCCATTGATATTGAGTTGTTGCATCTACTGAAGTATATTGAATAGTGTTTTCATCTAAATCAATAGTTAAACACTGATGCATACGGGGGTCATTTTTATAATGACCTGAGATTTGCCAACGATATAATTTCTTTGAAATAGGCGGGTTGGTCAAAATAGCTGCTAAAAACATAAAAAATGGAAGAACAATATTAGCAAAAGTAATAGAACCAAAAATAATAGACAAAAATAAAATGATTGATCCAGCAATAATAAAAAAAATAGTGGTAGACCATGAAGAATTTAACACCCCGGGATTCCTAGCTTTGCAATCAGCCTCCATAGCTGCTAGGTATTCATTGAGGGTAAGCCGATACTCCAGTCGCATGATTTCCTCCTATGATGCAGATCATAAATACTGTCATAGAAATATATTAAACGAAGTTAACCGTGAAATCTACTACAAAAAACTCATCCTTATTTCAGTGTCATTCTACTTAGGGTGATAATCATTGGGACAAGTTAAGCCTAGGTTAGTTATTGAGATAAACCTAGCTCAGTTAAGAACCTTTGGCGGTCTTTGATTGCAAATTTGTTGTTAGGGTCAATTTCTAAGGCTTTCTCATAGGAATCCAGTGCCTCTTCGTACCTTTTTAACCTCTCTAGAGTAAGACCTCGACCACGCCAAGTGGTAACATATTCTGGGTTAATTTCTAGGGATTTGTCAAAAGAAGCCAGTGCCTCTTCGTACCTTTTTAATTCCCTTAGTAGATTACCTCGGTTATTCCAAGCGTTAACATATTCTGGGTTAATTTCTAAAGCTTTGTTAAAAGAAGCTAGTGCTTCTTCATGCCTTCCTAAGCCCCATAGTGCAAAACCTCGATTATTCCAAGTGTAAGGATGTCCTGGTGCTGGATCAATGTCTAAGGCTTTCTCATAAGCAGCTAGTGCTTCTTCGTACCTTTTTAAGTACCTTAGTGTATCACCTCGATTATGCCAAGGGTTAGAATAATCTGGGTCAATGTTTAAAGCTTTCTCATAAGCAGCTAGTGCTTCTTCGTACCTTTTTAAGTCCCCTAGTACCAGACCTCGACCATTCCAAGTGTAAGGATTTTCTGGATCAATATCTATGGCTTTGTCATAAGAAGCCAGTGCTTCTTTGTATCTTCTTAATTTTCGTAATGTACGACCTCGACGATTCCAAACGTAAGGATTTTCTGGATCAATATCTAGGGCTTTGTCATAAGAAGCCAGTTCTTCTTTATATCTTGTTAATTTCCGTAAGGTAAGACCTCGACGATTCCAAGCGTAAAAATCTTCTGGATCAATATCTATGGCATTATCATAAGAATTAAGTGCTTCTTCATACCTTTTTAAAATTTCTAGTGTAAGACCTAGATTATACCAAGCTTTAAAATGTTCTGGGTCAATTTCTAGGGATTTTTCGTAAGCATCAAGTGCTTCTTCATACCTTTTTAACTTTCTTAGTGTAAGACCTAGATTATACCAAGCACTAGCATTTTCTGAATCAATTTCAAGTGCTTTTTTATACGAATCAAGTGCCTCGTCGTACCTTTTGTCAGCATACAAAGCATTACCTTCATTCAACCAATAATACTTTCCACTACTACTCGGAAATAATCGACTACTCGGCAATAAAGATGTGAAAATTGAAATCGTCAGTATAGCAAGGAATAATATATTAGTATATTTTCTTGTGTTTTTGTTTTTACTTAAAAAAGCCTTTCTGTCATTGCTTACATTTTGAATTAATATTTGCCTGAAACTATCTAGTGTTTCACTATCACTAAACACTCGCTTGGGAATGATATGGAAACTGATTTTAGATGGATAAAGAATAAATGTATTATTTTCTTCTAGAAAATATTCAAATTTGTCCCATTTAATTTCTGTACTTGAATTTTCTGAAGTAAATGTGACTTGTGTTTCATTTATGTAAACGGTCAGACTCTGATGTAAATGGGTGCTTTTTTCCCATGTCTGTAAAAATAATAAATGAAGTAGTTTATTAGAAATGGGTGGACAAATTATAACTCCTATACAAATAATAAATACATCAATTGTATACTTAAATACAAAGGCTGATGCCAAGCTAAGACAGATAATGAAAATACCAATGCCCCATCGAAACGATGAGCGAAAAATTATGATATTTTGTGCTTTAATACCAGCATCTATGGCAGTTACGTAGTCATTAAAGGTTAGCTGATACTCCAGTCGCATCATTTCCTCCTAAAATGCAGATGATCATCAATACTGTCATAGCAATATATTAAACGAAGTTAACCGTGAAATCTACTACAGAGAACTCATCCTTATTTCAGTGCCATTCAGTCCAGGTTGTTAGAGTCATACAAAGCTTGGATAGGGGGAACGTTCTGTTTGTACGTACTGACTGCCCATGAATTATTTTCTATAGCGGCAACCACGTTCCAACTGCTTTGGTGCAGCCCTAATGTTAAACCACCTGCACCAGCAAACAGATCAAGTGCTTTGGGCGAGTGAGAATTTATCATGGTGAGATTGGTATACCAAGTAACAATTAGATCTGAGGTTAGTTATTGAGATGAACCTAGCTCAGTTAATAACCTTTGGCGGTGCTTGATTACAAATTGGTTGTTAGGGTCAATCTCTAAGGCTTTATCAAAAGAAGCTAGTGCTTCTTCGTACCTTTTTAAGTTTCCTAGCGCAAGACCTCGACCAATCCAAGCGTTAGCATATTCTGGCTTAACATCTAAGGTATTATCATAAGAAGCCAGTGCTTCTTTGTATCTTTTTAATTTATGTAGGGTACGACCTCGACGATACCAAACGAACCAAATGTAAGTATATTCTGGCTTAATATCTAAGGCATTATCATAAGAATCAAGTGCTTCTCTATATCGTTCTAACTTGTCTAAGATAAGACCTTTACTGTACCAAGCATTAAAATATTTTGGGTCAATTTCCAGGGCTTTTTCATGATAAAACAATGATTCTTCATGCCTTTTTAATTCCTCTAGTATAAGTCCTATGTTATACCAAGCATTAGCATTTTTAGGATCAATGTCTAGTGATTTTTTATAAGAGTCTATGGCTTCTTCGTATTGATTTTCAGCATACAAATTATTACCTTTATTTAGCCAATAATACTGATCTCTATACTGATCTCTATTACTTGGAAATAAAACCGTTAAAGTTGAAAAGGCAACTATGCTTAATAAGGCGATATAAAAGTATTTGCGTTTTATAGTTATCTTGGCAGACGAGAAAAAACTATGCTCATTATTAATTTTATCAATAACTATATTCCTAAAACGATCAAGTTGTTCGCTATTGCTAAAAGCCCGTTTTGGAATAATATGATAAGTTATTTTAGATGTGTAAAGATTAAACACATCATCTGCTTCTATGAAATAATCTAAACCTTCCCACTTAATTTTTGTTTTTGAATCTTCTGAAGTAAATTGAATAGTGTTTTCATTCAGGTCAACAGTTAAACACTCGTGCAGACGGGCGGTGTCTTTATAATAACCTGAGATTTGCCAACGATAGAATCTCTTTGAAATAGGCGGACTTATGAAAATAGCCCCCAAAAACATCAGAATTGAAAAAGTAATAGAGCCAAAATCAAGATAATCAAAAATAATAGAAAAAAATCCAGAGATTAATGCAATAATAATGCCAAAAATAGTGATGCACCATAAAATAGTGGTACACGATGAAAACAACCAGGAATTTCTTGCTTTGCCATCAGCCTCCATAGCTGCTAGGTATTCATTGAGGGTAAGCCGATACTCCAGTCGCATGATTTCCTCCTAAGATGCAGATCATAGAAATATATTAAACGAAGTTAACCGTGAACTGTACTACAGATAAAGTAGAGACGTTGCATATAACCGAATCTCTGGAATACTCCCGTATTTCTTGAGGTGGAGCAGATGTTGGGTTTGGCTTAGGTTGAATCGAAAAACGCCCCAGTTTCGATGGACTCTTACCCTTTTTCTGTACTGTTGAGAGAGTCCAATCGGACTGTTTTTTGTAACGGTTTATACATAATGCCATCTCAGTTGCCTGCCAAAGCTGATCCGTTCCCAATTTCTGCGTCAGTTTTCGGGGAATAAGTCTTTCTGAGAAAGATTTTGCACCATATTACAAGAAAAAGGCGATCGCGCCTCTAAATCGACATCAAACTTTACTTGATGCTCCGAGGGGAAAAGAGGATTGTCAAGTCCATTCTTTATCGGCTGGCTTATGCAAGTTTTGTTGACCCATGTCAAGGCGCGATCGCTTTCCCTTTCCTCTGGCTCCAAAATGAACACCTGACAAGGTTTTTGATTCACCCTTCTACGGGGCGCGATGTTTAGAATAAATGAAACTTGAATGATTTACACCACAAGCTTGGAGGGCACGATGGTATCGTGCCCCTACCCAATCCATTATCTCGCTTGTTATGGTAGGGACACGGCATTGCCGTGTCCTCTTGTCCTCTTCTGTACAGCATTATCCAGAAAACGAAGATGTAGAGACGTTGCATGCAACGTCTCTACACTATTGCCAAAACGAACTAACTACTTGACCCCAGACGCTTTCTTCGGCTTATAGGTAGAAGCAACGTGCAATTCTTTCAACTGCTTATCTCCCACTTGGGCAGGTGCTTCTGTTAACAAACAACTGGCTTGTTGTGTCTTGGGAAACGCAATCACATCCCGAATGGATTCTTCCCCAGCTAACAACATAACCAACCGATCCAAGCCATAAGCAATTCCCCCATGAGGAGGGGCTCCATAATCAAAAGCTTCTAGCAAGAAACCAAACTTATTTTGAGCCTCTTCTGGCGACAATCCAATTGCCTCAAATACCCGTTTCTGAATATCAGGTTGGTACATCCGCAAACTACCGCCGCCGACTTCATAGCCGTTATACACTAAATCATACGCTTGCGCCCTTGCCGTTTTCAGATCATTGATATCATCGGGGTGTGGCGCGGTAAAGGGGTGATGAATTGCCTCTAAACGCTTCTCATCCGCATTCCATTCAAACATCGGATAATCTGTCACCCAGAGTAAATTAATTTTCGTTGGGTTAATCAGTCCCAACTCTTGACCCAATACCTGGCGCAGGCGATCCAAGGTTTTATTTACTACATCGGTAGCCCCCGCACCAAACAGCAGTAAATGACCGGGTTTTGCCCCTGTCATCTCCAGCAGTTTCTGTTTCTGTTCCTCAGTGAGATTGTCTTTAATCGCCCCAATCGTATCGATTTCCCAGTTGTCTCGCACCCGAATATAAGCTAAACCCTTAGCACCTGCTGCAGCGGCTTCGTTAAATAAGTCACCACTCTTACCGGGTTTAATTCGCACGTTGGAAATTTTGTCGTTACCGCCAGGAATGGGTAACACTTTTACCTTACCCCCAGCCGAAACTGCACCGGAAAAAACTTTAAATCCAGAGTCTTTCAGCAATTCCGAGACATCCACCAGTTCTAAGCCAAAGCGGGTATCGGGTTTATCCGTACCGTAGCGTTCCATGACTTCGGCGTAGGTAAAACGGGGAAAAGGGCGGGGAATGTCTATCCCTTTTACTGTTTTAAAGATATGACAGACTAAGCCTTCATTAAGCTGGAGAATCTCATCCTGGGACATGAAACTCATTTCCATGTCCAACTGGGTAAACTCTGGCTGACGATCTGCCCTTAAATCTTCATCCCGGAAGCAACGGGCAATCTGATAGTAACGGTCTAATCCAGCAACCATCAACAATTGCTTGAATAATTGCGGGGATTGTGGTAGGGCATACCATTGTCCAGGATTCACGCGAGACGGTACCAAATAGTCTCTCGCCCCTTCCGGTGTGGAACGGGTTAACATTGGGGTTTCCACCTCAATGAAGTGTTGCTCATCTTCTAAATACCGACGAATCGCCTTAATCACCTCATGGCGCAATTCTATATTTTGGCGCATGCGATCGCGACGAATATCCAGATACCGATATTTGAGCCGCAAGTCTTCCCGCACGGCTTCGGCGTCAGCAGTAGACACCTGAAAGGGTAACTGCTTCCGCACCGTATTTAACGGGTTAATCTGATCCGCATACACTTCCACTTCACCCGTGGATAAGTTGGGATTGAGCGAATCATCGGGACGCCGACTCACACGCCCGGTAATTTGTACCACATACTCATTCCGCACGGCTTCTGCATTCTTATAAGAATCCGGCGTGCGCTGAGGATCACTAACAATCTGCACAATACCCGTGCGATCGCGCAAATCTAAAAATATCACCCCCCCGTGGTCACGTCGCCGATCTACCCAACCACAGAGGGTAACGGTTTCACCAACATGGTTACTTCGCAATTCGCCGCAATAATGAGTCCGCATAACCGATGAAAAAATAAGTGCTTTGACAGGGAGGAACGTCTAAGTTGACAGAATGTGAACGCTTTGCCCATTATCCTGCATTCGGTGGTCATTGTCTTTGTCTTCCCACCGACTTCATCGTCTCTGGATAGAGGAAGATGTTGATCTAACCACAGATTCTAAGCAAACTCTACCGATCGGAGGGCGATCCCTGTTTGTAAAGTTTGGTAAACCTAGGAGTAGAGATATTTTGTTGTATTAGAGGAAAGAAACTATATGGCTTCTACTCAACCGACTGGTGTAACTCCAGCCCGCTCTGAGGAGACGAAAAACATAACCCAAGCATTTGAGGGATTGGGTACAGACGACAAACTAGCGTTACTTTACTACATCTACGAAAAAATGGGTGATTCGATCACACCAGCAGCACCCACGGCGGCTGATGCGGAAATCTCCCCCCAACTGCTGCGAGACTTCTACAACCTTTCAGATGATCAGCAGCTAGCCGCGATGCGAGAAATCGTCAATCGTGAAGATACACAAGTATCACGGGCGTATGGTGCATTGAGTGAAAATAACCAATTGTTAGTCTGGTATGCTTGGGCGCAAGGCATGGGTGATACGGTTGTCGATATGCCCTTAGACTACAAAGCCCAGTCAGAGGTGAATTCGATTCTATCCCAAATCGAAAATCTAGATTTCGAGGGGCAAATCTCTCTACTGCGCCAAGTTGCTGGTGATATGGGTTACAGTCCCGTTGACCCCGTTCCCAGCCAGGAAGAAACCGGAAAAACCCCTAGTTTATAGATTCTCAAGGCATTGGGGAAGTAGGGGCTTGGTAACCAAGCCCCTATCTGTTGGTAACCACGCCCCTATCCGACTAATCCGAAAACCTCCGTGATAAGTTCGATTGTGAGATAGAGTTGGATACTTGGATAATGGATGGATTTAGTGGTATTCATACCCTTTAACCGTCTCACCAAATCCAACCCGGACTTATCGAGGATGATGACAATGACCATTAACACGGCGAAGATTGAGAACATTTTGCAGAATTTTGTGACGGGCACCAGTGAGGTTCAGGGAGCAGCTTTGGTGTCTCCAGACGGGCTACCCTTAGCTTCAAGCTTGCCTAATGAGATGGATGAAGAACGAGTTTCCGCCATGTCAGCGGCGATGCTATCGTTGGGAGAGCGGATTGGCTCAGAGTTGTCCCGAGGCTTTCTTGATCGCATCTACGTGGAAGGCGATCGCGGCTACGGCATTTTGACCAATTGCGGCGAATATGCGGTGTTACTGGTTTTAGCCAGCAAAGCGGCGAAACAAGGTGTACTGTTGCTGGAAATTAAGCGTGTGATTCCAGAATTGAAGGCGGCGCTTGATCCAATCCGGAAAATATCAGGAGCTTATGACACTCAATCACAGATCGCCGAATAATTCATGAACCCGACAGGAATCGCAATTCATCTCCTACCTCTATCATGGCTGTGACGAGGTGGGATACTCTCTTACACTCGCCGAAGAGTGAGTTTGCCTATAATGCAGTGTGGGCTTGGGTTTAAGCTCAAATACAGGATAGAGATTTAATCCCCATAGCTCTATCAAGTCGGTACGGTACGCTAAAGCGCTGCTCACAGATAAGTCTTGAACTTGAAAGAATCCTGAAAACCGACACCCAATCTTGAATCAGGCAGTGTAAACTTGTCCTGACTGTTGCTTTGGCGCTCTGACTGATGTTGCCAAGGTTAGGATAACACGATTACTATAGATCATAAAGATATTTATGATTTATCTAAGATAAGTAACAAAAAATTGATTATTCTTCAATTGGAATTCTAAACCTAAGACAATAAGTCTAGAGTTTGCCTATTTTTTGACAATTTTTTAGCAAGTAGTGAACAAGTAATGGCAATTACAAGCTGTTTATCGGAGTTTTCTCTCCCTGAACTATTTCAATTTCTGGATCAAGGCAGCAAAACCGGATTGCTGACCTTGCGGTTTCTGACGGAGAATCATGAGAAACGAGTACGCCATGTACTATTACATCAAGGGCGTATTGTCGCTGTGACCAATCGCTTGGATCACCAGTGCTTGCTCGCCATGATTGTACAACGAGGCTGGATTAGCCCGGAAGTGTTGCGAGAGCAGGTGAACCGTTGCCCAGCCAATATTCCGATTGGTTTATATTTAAAGACTCAATCGTTTCTCCAGCCGGAACAACTCAGACTGTTGTTCCACGCTCAAGTTCTACGGCAAGTCTGTGGTTTGTTTCGGCTGAGAGAGGCTCGATTTAAATTTGATACTAAAGCGACTTTGCCCACCACGGAAATGACTGGCTTAAGCCTCAGCGCCACCGAAGCCACGTTAATGGGTTTACGAGTGTTAAGAGACTGGGTATTATTAGCAAACAAACTACCAGAACCAACCTCCGCCCTGTCGAGAGTAGTGATTGGCAAGCGTCATCTGCGCTTGGATTCGCTGGAAGGGCAAGTTTGGCAGCGATCAAATGGCTCGATTTCTCTGAATACAATGGCAACTCAGCTCAAACAACCCATAGAAATAATTCAACAAACGGCATTCCGACTGATTAGCGTGGGTTTAGTCCAAGAAGTCCCAATGATGACGGCGGCGTCTCGTTCTAAAGCAATGGCAGAAGACGTGTTAGAGCCTGTCGCTGCTGGAACTAATCACGGTAGTAAAGAGGATAATGGCTCTGAGGTTAGTCCTTCCTTTATGCAAAACTTGCTGGGTTTCTTGAGGAGCAGCAAGTAACGGTGGAAATTATGCGTCTAGTTGTTACGGGTACAGTGGGTGCTGGCAAGTCCACCTTCATTCGCTCAGTTAGCGAGATTGCCGTAGTTGATACGGATCGACTCTCAACCGATCAAACTACTGAGATTAAGAAAAAAACAACCGTAGCGATGGACTTTGGACGCTTACAATTTGCTCCAGAAATGGCATTGCATCTCTATGGTACACCCGGACAAGCTCGCTTCGATTTTATGTGGGATATCTTGATTCGCAAAGCCCATGCTTATATCCTTTTGGTAGATGCTCACCGACCTAGCGATTTTCGCTCAGCCCGTAAGCTGCTCGCGTTTATGAAACAGAGGGTAGACATCCCTATGCTAATTGGCTTGACCCACAGGGATTGTGAAGGCGCTTGGTCTGAAGAAAATGTCGCGATCGCGCTAGGGTTTGTGGATGAAAAAACTCGTCCGCCTTTCGTTACCTTAAATGCGAATGAAAAAGATTCAGTTATTGATACTCTAATTGTTTTAATTGAACATTATTTAAATTGTGTTGTTAAAACATAAACGTTTGGGCATTTTTAAGCTTTGCTATAAACAAAATCTATAAAAAAATAAATTTACATCACTATATTTAATTATTGCCAACGCCAGAAGCCACAGAAGGCAAATCCCATTTTTGTAAATCATTATGGATCGTGTGAGCATTTTGTTCATATCCAGATGTTTTACTTCATGCAAGCTTCGGCATCCTCGCTACTTGGGCTGACGTGACAGGATCATGCTGAAAAAATTAAGACTATCGGCTAATATGAATAATTGTTAAGCTATAATATTATTAAGAAAATATAAAATTAAGCTAACTTCCTTTAAAGCTTCAACACGTCCTGCCTGATTGAAGTCTGGGCTGATGTTCTTAAAACTGTCCTTTTAAAACTATGGCTATTACAGGTTACTTATCTGACTTATCCCTTCCCGAACTGTTTCATTTGATTGAACAAGGGAAAAAAACCGGGTTACTCACATTACGCACCGCATTAACCAGACCATCAATTCCCTATTATGTATGGGTTCACCAAGGTCGTATTGTCGCGACGGCTAATCGCTTGGATGGTCAAGGTTTAATCGCCCTGATTGAGCAGTACCAGTGGGTGAGCG
This sequence comes from Coleofasciculus sp. E1-EBD-02, assembly GCF_040218245.1. Taxonomy (NCBI): domain Bacteria; kingdom Bacillati; phylum Cyanobacteriota; class Cyanophyceae; order Coleofasciculales; family Coleofasciculaceae; genus Coleofasciculus; species Coleofasciculus sp. E1-EBD-02. The sequence continues at coordinate 33,129 of NZ_JAVJQN010000176.1, forward strand.
ATCGCGTGGTAGCCAAGTTAGTCCAATGGTGCTGTCCGACAGGAAAACCTCTGGGGTTGTGTCTCAAAAATCACGGTGTTTTACAAACCGAACATCTCAAGCAGTTATTCCAAGTTCAGGTTTTACAGCAAATTGGGACTCTGTTCCAACTCAAAGATGCTCAATTTAAATTGGAGCAGAATGCACCCCTACCTGGGCGAGAAATGACGGGGTTGAGCATACCCGCCACCGAAGCCACATTAATGGGATTACGGGTGCTGCCAAACTGGGATACCTTAGCTGATAAATTACCCGATCCTAATAGCGGTTTAATCAGTACAAAGACAGGTCAACTTCGTTCCCGATTAGATCCAGTCGAATGGCAGATTTGGGAGTACACGAAAGGGACAGTTTCGCTGAAAATGATTGCCAGGGAACTACGATTACCCATAGAAAAAGTGCAGCAAATTGCGTTTGCTCTGATTACTGTCGGTTTAGCTGAAGAAGTGCCGTTATTCATGGGAAATCTACCCACTCAATCCGTTGAACCCCTACCCGCGCAATTGACGGAAGAATCGGACACTAAAACGCTCAGTCAATCTTTCGTACAAAACGTTATGAGTTTTTTGCGGAACAGTAAAGCCAAACCAATATCAATTGGAACTTAATGGCGGGTTTGTAGGGGCGGGTTTCACCACTATCCTTTCGGTTTTAACTAGATTTGACTAAACCCGCCCTCCGGATTTAGGCTGACGACGCTGTTGCTACTTTTACCATTTCCTCTGGAGTCAAATGAGAATGAATGACTTCACCATCCCGAAACCAAACAATACGCTTTGTCAAACGAGCGACATCTGGTTCGTGAGTCACCATCACCACCGTAATTCCCTCCTGATTGAGTTGGCTAAATAACCCAATTACTTCAGCCGTTGTATGAGAATCCAGCGCCCCAGTTGGTTCATCTGCCAACAGTAATACAGGTTGATTGACGATCGCGCGAGCAATGGCTACCCGTTGCTGTTGTCCACCAGACAGTTGATTGGGCTTATTTAACTGGCGGTTTTCCAATCCTACTCGCTTTATAGCACTCATGGCGCGATCGCGTCGTTCTTGGGGGGAAATTCCAGCATACACCATGGGCAACATCACGTTTTCCAAGGCGGTGAGTTGGGGTAGCAAGTGAAACTGCTGAAACACAAAGCCAATCTTGACATTGCGAATCCCAGCTAATTGAGTATCATCAAGACGAGAAACATCCACACCATCGAGGTAATAGCGTCCAGACGTGGGTTGATCAAGACAGCCGATAACATTCATGACAGTTGATTTTCCCGAACCCGACGCCCCCATAATTGAGCAGTATTCACCTTTTTCTATGGTTAGATTTACTTGGCTGAGGGCTTTGACTTCTGTGTTACCCGTACCATAAACCTTAGATATATTTTCTAGACGAATAATGATGGGTGTTTCAACTGCCGTTGAATGAATCGACGATGGAAAATTGATAGAGTCGTGCATAAATTCCTACGGTTAATAAAGAAGACAATTGTAGGGGCAGGTTTAGGAACTCAATTATGTATTCATTAATAATTCAACAACAAAACCCCTCCTACCCATTGATAACGAACAAAAACCAATTGTAGGGGCGGGTTTAGGAACTAAATTATGTATTCACCGATAACTCAGCAACAAAACCCGCTCTACCCACTGATAACGAACAAAAACCAATTGTAGGGGCGGGTTTAGGAACTAAATTATGTATTCACCGATAACTCAGCAACAAAACCCGCCCTACCCACTGATAACGAACAAAAACCTAAATATTATTTTGGGTTTATAATCATAATATTTCATCAAAGCTATAGATAGACAGGGGTAAATTCAATGCTGAAAAAACTGAGAGGTGGATTTTTAATGGGAATTGGCTATATGCTCTCCCCATTATCGTGGTGGAATGATTTATTTTTTAATTTGCCCATTGCCTACCTTTTTGCCTATCTGTTCAGTTGGATTTTCCCTGACCTGTTTTTACCGCTCACCGCTGTTGGTTACTGGCTCTCCAATATTATAGGGATTTTAATGATGCAAATAGGGGCGACAGATATGTTTTTTGAGCAAAAGCAGCGGAATCCTAAAAAAGATTTACTCATTGGTTTTGGGGCATCAACGGTTTACACCTTAGTTGTTTTAGCACTAATGTATTTCCATGTTCTCGAATCTCCCGTATTTTTGGTGAATCAGTAGAACGGTTTTGTTCATTTATCGGTGAGGTAGGGCGGGTTTTGTTGTTCATTTATCGGTGAGGTAGGGCGGGTTTTGTTGTTCATTTATCGGTGAGGTAGGGCGGGTTTTGTTGTTCATTTATCGGTGAGGTAGGGCGGGTTTTGTTGTTCATTTATCGGTGATTAGCTGAATTGATTCCCTAAACCCGCCCCTACAATTGTGCCTAAACCCTCTCCTACAATTATGCCTAAACCCGCCCCTACAATTGTCAATTGTGCTTAAACCCTCTCCTACAATTGTGACTAAACCCGCCCCTATAAATTGTTGCTAAACCCACCCCTACCATTGACTGATAACGGATGACGTTCTAAGCGCTTCTCAATGCCACAATCGGGTCAAGTTTCGCGGCTTGTCTGGCGGGAACGACGCCAAAAAATAAGCCAATTCCACCAGAAACGCCAACCGCCACGAGAATAGCGATGGGAGAAATTCCAGCTTTTAATGGCGTTACGGCACCAACCAGCATAACACCGCTCACACCAATTGCTGTGCCGATGACACCCCCGGCGGCGGAGAGAATAATGGCTTCAATCATAAACTGAATTAGGATATCCTGTTCTCTAGCACCCACGGCTTTCCGCAGTCCAATTTCCTGGGTTCGTTCCCTAACTGACACCAGCATAATGTTCATCACGCCGATACCGCCAACAACTAAGGAAATGGCTGCGATCGCGGCAAGCATGATCGTTAAGGCACCTGTCACCGTATTGACAATTTGTAAGATATCCTCCTGAGTCTGAACGCCAAAATCATCTTCACCCACAATCTTATGGCGTCGTCGCAGTAAGTTTTCAATTTGAAACTGGGCTGCACTAATACTATCTCGATTCCTAGCAGAAATAGCAATCCAGCTAATTTGAACCCCGTAAGGCGAAGTGCGTCCCCGCAATCGATTCGCCATCGTACTCAGAGGGATAAACACCGCATCATCCTGGTTATTCCCTAAAAAAGTACCTTTGGGTTCCATCACCCCGATAACTTCAAAGCTAACATCTTTAATTCGCACCGATTGACCAATCGGATCTTGATAGCCAAATATTTTTTCGACGACTTCCGAACCGAGAATGACAACTTGGTTATTGCGTTTGACATCAATATCGTTAAAAAACCGTCCTTTGGCAATATTAAAGCTACGAACAGATGGAAATTCTGGAGTCGTTCCTATCACCAATGAATTACTATTGCGATTGCGGTACGTAATTAAATATCTCAGATTAATTTGCGGAGCAACTTCGGCAACGGCTGGAACTTGAGTCGCGATCGCCTTAGCATCTTCCCAAACCAATGTTTTGGGAAAATCAACCGTTGTTTGTTGCGCTTCACGAGAGCCGGGAATCACAAATAGGACATTGGGTCCGAGAGCTTCAAACTGTTCAGAGGCTAGCTTTTGCGCTCCTTGTCCAATCCCCACCATCGCGATCACTGAGGCATTGCCAATGATAATACCCAGCATGGTTAAGCTACTGCGTAGCTTGTTCGCCATCAATGTGGTGGACGCCATTTTGATGCTTTCTACAATATCCATTGGTCATTAGTCATTGGTCATTGGTCATTGGTCATTGGTCATTATAGGATTATCGTGGTTGTAGGGGCGAGTCGCTGCACATAGTAGGCGGCGTAAGAATCAACCTATATCGACTCGCCCCTGTCTAAATGCAGTGTTAGATAATTACCGATACCCTGCGGGAGGCGACCCGGTAAAATTAAGGGGTAGGTAATGTTGATTGGGTATGGCGGGTCGCCCCTACAATGTTTGCCTAGAGACTGTTTTTTTTCGGAAGACCAATAGATAAAAGAGGCGACAAAGACGGATTGGCAATTAGCGATCTTGGTTCCCCTTAAACTTCTCCACATTTCTCCTACTCTTCTTCGTCAGGATTATAGTTTTCAGGCAAATCAATAAAAACCTTTTCCCCTTCTCTCAATCCCCTAATAATCTGAGTTTTATCCTCAATAGTTGCTCCAATTGTGACAGGTTTAAACTTCGGCTGATCTTCAAAATCAGGAACCATAACTCCAGTTTCGCCCTCTTGAGTCACAACCGCCACTGTCGGAACAACCAGAGCATCGCTAATCGGTTTTCCTAAAAATGTCAGATCAACATTCATACCTGATCGCAACTTTTCTTGTGCTTCAGGTGCTAGAGCAACTCGCACTTGAAAAGACGTAACATCATTCTCTACAACAGCTTCTGGGGCAACCAGCCTCACCTGACCTCGGAAAGCCTGATCCGGAAACGCATCTGAGATCACTTGTACTAGCTGTTTTTCTTGAATTTGTCCAATATCCACTTCGGGAACCTCAGCCAGAACTTCCAGTTGCTTTTTCGCTAACGCAACAATTGATGTTGAGGTGGCTGACGCTGTACTCGACGCGGAGGTTGTCGGCGTGACAAATGCACCTTCATCGGTATATTTCTGAGTAATAATTCCTGAAAAAGGCGCCCGAATAATCGTGTCTCTCCCTTGAATTTTAGCAGCTAGTAATTGAGCGTTAGCTGATTCCACTGCGGCTTCAAGCTGGTCAATTTCTTCTTTGCGAGTTCCGTTGACCAGTTGCTGCAAGGCAAATTCAGCTTCTTTAACCGCAGCATTGAGTTGAAAAATTTCTGGGCTAGTTTGAGTATTTTTGGTCTCGCGGACTTGCTCTAAACGTTGTTGAGCTTCATCAAGCTGAGCTTTAGCAGTGCGAGCTTCAGCGAATACCTCTTGGAACTGATCTTGAGACACGACTCCCTCCTCCACCAAGTACTTATACCGTCGAAATCGTACTCTGGCTAAATCGAAGCGGGAACTAGCAGTTTGGACTTGAGCAATCGCTTGGTTAATTTCGCTGGGATTACCGACGAGGGCTTCAGCTAAACGGGCTTTTGCCTGCTTGAGTCGCTGTTCAGCTTGTTTAATTTCCTCAGAACGAGGACCAGCTTTAGCTTCATCGAGACGGGCTCGTGCCTGCTTTAGGTCAGCTTCAGCTCTGTACAATTGAGCTTGAACATCGTTTTGCTCCATCACCGCAATCAAGTCTCCCTTTTCAACCTGATCACCTTGTTCGACTTCCAGCTTGACCAAACGACCCGCCGTTTTCGGACTAAGGTTGACTGTTTGAATAGGTTGTACCGTACCATTTGCTGTGATCCGTACTGCTAAATCCTGCACATCCACTGGCACAGTTAGTTCATCAAGATCAACGGTGTCTGGTTTTGCCGCAATCACAAAATATCCCGCACCACCCGCGACAAGAAGGCTGGCTGTGATGAATCCCATTATCCAAGGGAGAGGATTGTTGACTTTACCCATAGTCTGCGTCAGGTTTGCCCATCAATCTGCTACAGCAGAGTTTTTGCTTTTCAGGAGTGAACACTTATTTTCCTCGCAAGGCGCAAAAACTAAAAATGCTCCGTTCAAGGCTTAAGTCGGCGCTACGCCAAAGACGCTGATCCAAGCCGCTCAAGTTCCTGGTTTCTTCTCTATAGTAACGGCATCAGCCAAGCAGAAGCGTCCAGATTGGCTTGACCCTTCGGCTTCGCTCAGGGTCAACCTTGACAAGATCAGGCTTTGTTGTATGTTGGCTGGCGTCATTCTAGGAACCCTTACACGAGAATACCAGTAAGAGTGCTAACGTAGCTGAAGATTCCTTGTTGTGGTTTGAGACTCCATCGTGTTCAAACGTATTCTGTTATTGCCGATTTTTGTTCTGCTCGCTTTCGTGAGCAAACCTGCTCCTGTTTCTGGACAAGCCCTGCTTCCCTATACTCTACAGCTCGATGCTGAGGAATTGGAGCAGCAAGGCTTGAATCTGGCGCAGGATGCCGTTCAGCTTACCCGCTTCCAGCAATACGATCTCGCCTTGTCTAGAGCTAAACTAGCAACTCAGCTTGCTCCCAATAGTTTTGAAACTTGGTTTATTTTGGGAACCTTGTATGTCCAAAACCAGCAATTCGACGAGGGAATTGAGGCACTCTCTAAGGCTCAATCCTTGAAACCTGAAGAGGCTGGTGTTCTCTTCTCCTTAGGCAATACCTATTTTCAGAAAGAGGAATATCGAAAAGCTGTATCTAGTTTAGAAGCTGGCTTGAAGATAGAACCTGAGGTTCCCGAAGCGCTCTTTGATCTAGGCAACGCCTACTATATGCTGGATCAGTATCCAATGGCGATCGCTGCCTACGAAAAAGCTGCCGATCAGGAACCGAGCGATACCTGGCCCGTGTGGCCCGCGATTAATAATATCGGGTTGGTCATGTATGAACAGGGGGATGTGGCTGGCGCGATTGATAAATGGCAAGCCGCGATCGCGATTGATCCAGAAGCGGCTGAACCGAAGCTGGCTGTAGCGGTAGCCCTTTATAGTCAAGGGGAGCAAGACAGAGGACTTGCCCTAGGGGAAACTGCCCTCCGCTCAGATGAGCGTTATGCTGATTTAGATTTCCTCAAGGAAAATCTTTGGGGGGAACGTCTGATCTCTGATACTCAAAAATTCTTGGCAAACCCCAGAATTCAGGCAACCATTGCCCCCGGTGGCAATGCTCCTGTACAAGTGGACGTTGCCCCTTGAATCAAAATTTGAGTGTTCCCAGACGCGCCGTGGCGCGTCTCTACGTTGCTAAGGTATGGTATCAGGGGATGTATAAACAAAACTGACCGCAAGCTTTCTGACGTTTTTCATCCTCTATGTTTTGCCGAAACGGTTGTGGTACAGTACAGGTGTACTTTAGCAAGACTCTAGGGGTTCGGCAATGTCAGCACCCAGTTTCAGAGGATGAATCGTCCTATACCAACCAGGGTTATCTCCAGGTGTTGCTCTTACTCAGGTTTGCCTAATCATCTTTGGGCAGAAGTGCCAGGATTTGATCGACAAACTGTTGATGATCCACAACAGGTTTAGAGATATAACCATCAGCACCACTTTGCTTAAGGAAGTTTTCGCGATCGCCTTCCATAGCATGAGCCGTGACTAATATAATGGGCAGACTGCTGGTTTGAGCATCCGCTTTCAGCATCTGGGTAATCTTGATGCCATCGACTGGCTTACCTTTGTAAACACTGTGAGCCAGGGAAACATCCATCAAGATAATATCTGCATCTCCCGCGTGGGCAATTTTCATGACCTCCTCTACATCTTCGGTTCCCTTGACATTCAAGCCACCCCGCTTCGTGAGAATTTTGGAAAAAACGCGAAGATTAATGGGATCGTCTTCTACAATCAGAACGGTTTTCATGGGCGTTGCATCAAGAAAGTCGTCTTTTCAACAAAAGTGCGATTTGATCATCAGTCTGACAGGGACTGGGCAATGTTGCCACAAAAAAAATCAAATTTTCATCTCGTTGTGGTTAGAAATTAGGAAACAGAACTCATGGCAAAACAGTTGAATCTGCTGGCGACTGGTCAAGTTATTCCCACGCCCCTCCATGCAGAGATGCAACAGTCATATCTTGAATATGCCATGAGTGTCATCGTTGGGCGTGCCCTGCCAGACGTTTGCGACGGTCTAAAGCCCGTGCATCGGCGTATCTTGTATGCCATGTACGAATTGGGTTTAACACCCGATAGACCCTACCGCAAGTGCGCTCGCGTAGTGGGTGATGTTTTGGGGAAATATCATCCCCATGGGGATCAAGCTGTATACGATGCTATGGTGCGCTTGGTCCAAGACTTTTCCACTCGCTATCCACTATTGGCGGGTCATGGCAATTTTGGGTCGGTGGATAACGACCCACCGGCTGCCATGCGTTACACAGAGACGCGGCTGTCTCCCATTAGTCATGAAGCCCTCCTATCAGAAATTGGCGAGGCAACCGTTGATTTTATCGATAATTTCGACGGCTCTCAACAGGAGCCTGTGGTTTTACCCGCTCAACTACCCATTTTACTGCTCAATGGTTGCTCTGGCATCGCGGTTGGCATGGCAACGAATATTCCGCCTCATAATCTGGGCGAAATTGTGGACGGGTTAATCGCCTTGATTGATCGCCCGGATCTGGCGGATGAAAAATTATGGAAATTAATTCCCGGACCCGATTTTCCCACGGGGGGTGAAATTATCGACACGTCGGGAATTCGGGATGCCTATCGCAGTGGACGCGGCATTATTCCGGTGCGGGGAATCGCCAAGGTAGAAGAGCTTCAAGTCGGTCGCACTCGCCGTCATCGCCGCACGGCACTCATTGTCACAGAATTACCCTATCAAGTGAATAAAGCGGCTTGGATTGAAAAAATTGCCGATCTGGTTAACCAAGGACGCTTAGAGGGAATTTCTGATTTGCGCGATGAGAGCGATCGCCGGGGGATGCGGGTGGTTGTGGAACTTAAACGGGATGCTCATCCCAGAGATGTTCTCAAACACCTCTACAAACAAACTCCTCTACAAAGTAACTTTGGCGCGATAATGCTGGCATTAGTCAACGGACAGCCCCGCCAGCTACCCCTACGGCAATGTCTGGAAGAATTCTTACGGTTCCGGGAACAAACCCTGACCCGGCAATATACCTATGAACTTGACCAGAAACGACAACGGCGTCATCTGGTGGAAGGATTATTGGTTTGCTTAAATCAACTCACTCGCGTGGTTGAAATCCTCACCCATGCGCCTGATGGCACAACCGCCAAGACTCGGTTTCAAGACCAGTTAAACCTGAGTGAGAGTCAAGCTGATGCCATCCTCGCCATGCCGATGCGCCGCCTCACGGGGTTAGAACGGCAAAAACTCCAAACCGAATTTGAGGAACTCACCGCCCGCATTGAAACCCTCCAGGAATTACTCAGTAGCCGACATGAACTCCTCAAAACCCTGAAAAAAGAACTGCGATCGCTCAAACGAAAATATGCTGATCCGCGTCGCACCAAGATCCGGTCAGCGCAATCTCTTAAAGAACCAAAACAACCCAAATCCGAAAAACAAACCCGCAAGAAAACCAAAACCTCAGACAACCCGAAAACCTCAACCTCAAAACCACCATCGCCGAGTCTGATTGAAACGGAAGTCGAACAAACGGTTCTGGAGTTTACCTATCAAGGACACGTACAACGCCTACGTTCTGCCCCTGATCCCAAATCCAAACCCTCGATCAAAGATGGGAACGATTTTGTGGTTCAGACCCAGCAAACCAGCACAGCGTCAGAATTTGCCACCCTAACCAGTGGGGGCAAAGCCTACCCCTTGAAAGTGCAAGATATCCCGCCAGCCGCCGGACGCAAGCAAGGCATTCCCTTGACTCGTCTCCTTCCTGATGCGGCTCAATCTGAAACTGTTATCGCCCATTTTCGACCCCAAGAACTCACCGAGTCTCTCAGCCTGATTTTGCTCACCCAACAGGGGCGCGTGAAGCGTCTACCTGCTACCGAGTTACTTAACTTAACGGCACGCGGTTTAACCGTGGTCAAGCTTAAAGAGGAGGATTCTCTAGCGTATGTTACCCTGGCTCAACCCAATGATGATCTGATTATTGCCACCAGTAATGGGCGCTTATTACGCTTTGAAATTAACGACCAAAATTTGCCGATTATGGGGCGTACAGCCCAAGGAAATCAGGCGTTGCGACTGCGGCGTCGGGAGCAATTAGTGGGATGTGTCGCGATCGCGCCCAACGAGAATCTGTTACTGGTATCCGAGCAAGGCTATGGCAAACGCATCGGACTCGGTGTTGTCAGACGCATCAAACGCGGTGATCTTGGCACTCAAGCCCTTCAATTTAAAACCTCAACGGATCGGTTGATAGGAGTCATCAATGCCTCTCAAACCGAGACGGCTGTGTTGCTTACCAGCGATGAGCGAGTCATGACGGTATCGTTAAAATCTGTAAAGTTGTTAGGGAAAGATGGGTGTGGCGATCGTTTGGTCAAACTCAAGTCCGATGAAACAATTATCGCGGTTACAACAATCCTGCCGTGATTACGTAGGGTCACGGCAGTGCATTGGTGTCAACTACAGGCGAGAAAACCAATGCTGGCAAGGTTTTAAGCTGTGTCTATCTACTCCTCGACATTTCCCCCTCATCCCCTAACCCCAACTCCGGACCTGGGGAGAAGGGGGATCGGATTCTCTTATTCCCCTCTTGCTCCCCTCTCCCAAGCTTGGGAGAGGGGCTGGGGGTGAGGGCTGGCGTGGGAGAGGGGCTGGGGGTTAGGGGTTGAGCTTAAGTTGACACGGGTGGGCAGTGCCGTGCCCCTACAAGTGGGTCTGATGTAACCGAAAACTTTTCGATCAGCTAGATATGGTTTTATAGTGGGGGATAAGTGTGAAGTGAATAATATTTAATCCCTAAAGCTTGGGAATTCTGGAAGCACCAGTATAGAAAATCTAACTTAAGTGATAGTTCAACCATCATGACCGATCCCAAACGACCTCCGAGTGCGCCGCCACCCCCTCCACCCCGCGTTCCTCCAGCGCCACCGCCACCGCCCAGGGGAGGAGCATCTCGGAAAGCGCCGCCAGGGGCAACCCAAGCGATGCCCTCTAAAACAATGCCGATGCCGCCTAAAGGGGGTCAATCAGCATCAGATCCTACTGCCGTTAAAACAGCACCGAGTTCTCGTCAAGCTTCACCTGGCGTCAAACCCCGGACACCAGCGCCGAGTGCAGGACTTTCTCCCGGACAGCCAACATTAGCCCAACTGATCCGGGAAGCCTATGATAAGGGATTTTCTGACGTTCACGTCGGTGTGGGTGAAGTCCCTCGGATGCGGAACCGAGGGGAAATGGAACATACAGAACATCCTGTAACTGATAAACCAACGTTTATGAATTGGTTGCGGGAAATTCTCACCGATGAAGAAATTCGTCGCTTCCAAAACGAACTCGAATTTGATGGTGCGGCACAGTATGACTTTGCCCGGGTGCGGATTAATATTTTTGACACCTTAACTGGACCTGCATTAGTCATGCGCTTGATTCCACTCAAGATTTTGACGATGGAACAGTTGCGACTCCCTTCAATCCTTAGGGATGTCTGTAATTATCACAAGGGTTTAATTCTAGTCACGGGTCCAACTGGTTCAGGTAAGTCAACGACGCTAGCGGCGATGATTGACTACATGAACAAGGAGATGCCAAAGCATATCATTACGATTGAAGACCCAATCGAATTTGTTCACAAAAGCCAAAAAGCCCTAATTAAACAACGGGAAGTCGGCGCTCATACCCTCCAGTTTGACAATGCTTTAAAAGCTTCTTTACGGGAAGATCCGGATGTGATTCTGGTGGGGGAAATGCGGGATCGGGGCACCGTTAATACTGCGCTGAAAGCTGCTCAAACAGGTCACTTGGTTATGGGAACGCTGCACACGAACAGTGCGGTGAAGACCATTGAACGGATTCTCAATCTTTATAATCCAGAAGAACAACACGCCATCCGTGTGGCTTTTGCTGAATCAATGGTGGCAATCATTGCCCAAGGCTTATGTCGTACCACTGATGGCAAACGTGCCGCCTTCCACGACATTCTGATTAATACAGAAGCGATTCGGGATTATATCCGCAAGGGTGAATATGAGGAAGTTCACGAACTGATGGCGGCTAATGAATTTGACGGCATGATGACGATGAATAAGTCCTTGTTTAACCTTTATCAGGAAGGACGTATCACTGAAGAAACTGCCCTAGAACAGTCGCCGACCCAAAATGAAATGGCGATGATGTTACGGGGTCGTATTTAATTGTCATTTGTCATTTGTCATTTGTCATTGGTCATTTGTCATTGGTCATTTGTCATTGGTCATTTGTCATTGGTCATTTGTCATTGGTCATTTGTCATTGGTCATTTGTCATTGGTCATTTGTCATTGGTCATTTGTCATTGGTCATTTGTC
>NZ_JAVJQN010000177.1:0-4944 GCF_040218245.1 Coleofasciculus sp. E1-EBD-02
GACAAATGACAAATGACAAATGACAAATGACAAATGACAAATGACAAATGACAAATGACAAATGACAAATGACAAATGACAAATGACAAATGACAAATGACAAATGACAAATGACAAATGACAAATGACAAATGACGAATGACAACCCTACCGTGAGAAGAATCCACCACTTAAACGTTTAAGAGCAAAACCTGCCACCTCTGAATACTTCAATTCCCCGCATAAAATTTGCAGCATAATCAGAGTCGCTGAAGGTCGCTTCACGCCTACCTTATAGCCGATTTTTGGAAAACCATAGAAGGCACCCGCTAAACGTTTCGCCCAAACCATCTCGTTACCCCATTCGTCCTGAATCACCTGGGTATACTGGGTTAGGGCGTTGGTTTGACCGCCTAAAGCCGCATCAATTGCCTCTGCTGCTTTGACACCACTAAAGATAGAGGGACGAATACCTTCAGCCGTAAACGGATCAGCCAAACAAGCGGTATCACCAACCAATAGGGAGTTTTGCCCGTGTAACTTTTGGTTCCCATCCCACAAACACATTGGATGACTGTGAACCTGACAGAGTTTCGGATCAATATTGAGTTGCTGAATATACTTTGTGCCTATCTTTTGTAAATCCTGCTTGTCATTCCCCTTAAACGTCCCCACACTAACCGAATAGCTATCGGTTTTGGGAAAATTCCAGATGTAGCCATTTTTCACTTGCCCAAAGTCAAAATGGATTGTTGGATCACTGCTTGTCGGGGCGGGATTGGGGGCTTCTAGCGTCACCGCCATCCGCTGAGGACGATCTTTAAAGCCTAACCATTTTGCCATAGGACCATTGGCACCATCCGCCGCAATCAGGTAACGGGCTTCCAGGGGTTCATTGGTTGTGTTAACCTGCCAGCGATCGCCTTTAAATTCAATACCCGTGACAGTGGTTTGGTCTTGCAGTTGAGCGCCTTGCTCTTTTGCCTGTTCGATCAAAAACTGGTCAAAAACATCTCGCTGTACCATCCAGACGGGTTTTTGTTTTTTGAGATTGACCTCCACCGGATCATCCATTTGCCAGGTGTAGCGAACTCGGCTGACATTGAGTGCGATCGCAGGTGCAAGATCAAAATCAAACCACTGTTGCACGCTTGGGGACACACCACCACTACAGGGCTTGTATCGGGGTAAAGAATCTTTTTCTAGAATCAGTACCGATCGCCCTCGCTTGGCGAGGTGGTAGGCTGCGGTTCCCCCTGCAGGACCTGCCCCAACAATAATGCAGTCAAACATTAGGCTTTATGGATTAAGAAACTCATGAGTGCGGCAAGGAGGTATTACTTTAAACCTCTGACATAGTTTACCAAGAAACTGGGGAATTGGTCATTGGTCATTGGTCATTGGTCATTCGTCATTTAGTCGGGGCGGGTGTAGGGTGTAGGGTGCGTTAGCGAAGCGTAACGCACCATTTCAAACGATAGCAGTGAAACCCGCCCCTACATAAGAAATGGGGTTTGGAGACCAAACCCCTACAATTCCCCTATCTCCCCCATCAGACTGGAGAAGCGGGCAAGATGCCCGCCCTACTGCTGCAACTTTACTCCAATCGGATGTTGCCCTAATCTTTAAACCGTGGTAATGTCCTTCTCTTTTGCCGCTAACAAGTCATCAATTTTAGCCGTGTACTTGTCCGTCAATTGCTGAATCTGATCTTGCAGATCACGGGCTTCATCTTCAGAAATTTCGCTACTTTTCTCCTGTTTACGAACTGAGTCAACCGCATCACGACGGATATTCCGAATCGAGACTTTTCCTTCCTCAGCTAACTTACCCGCCATCTTCACAAATTCTTGGCGGCGTTCACTCGTTAAGGGAGGAATATTCAGTCGCACGACTTGACCGTCATTATTGGGAGTTAAGCCAATATCCGATAAAGAAATCGATTTTTCAATCAGAGTCAGTGTACTCTTGTCATAGGGTTGAATCGTAATCGTGGTAGCATCTGGCGTATTAATGCTTGCCAGAGACTTCAGGGGGGTAGGACTACCATAGTATTCCACCATCACTCGATCCAATAGACTGGCATTCGCCCGACCGGTACGAATGGTATTGAAACCCCGTTGCGTTGCTTCAACGGCTTTCTTCATTTGACTTTCAGCGTCAGCTAACTTCACAAAAACCTCCCACAATTGTTCCGACAGATTCTCCTTGAACAGCACGGCGGATATTACCCCGCCCTGTCAAATCAAATACCATAATTGGGATATTATTTTCCTTACATAAAGCGATCGCCGTACTATCCATCACCCGCAAATCTTGAGCGAGGACATAGTGATAGGGCAGCGTATGATAACGGCGAGCCTGGGGATTTAGTTGGGGATCACAATCATAAATCCCATCGACTTTCGTGGCTTTAAAGATCACCTCCGCATCAATTTCGGCGGCTCGTAAAGCTGCCGTCGTGTCCGTGGTGAAAAAGGGATTCCCCGAACCTGCGCCAAAAATTACCACTCGCCCTTTTTCGAGGTGACGAATGGCACGGCGACGGATATAGGGTTCTGCCACTTCTTGCATCGCGATCGCGGTTTGCACACGGGTAGGTATTCCCATTTGTTCTAAGGCATCTTGTAGAGTCATGGCATTCATGACTGTGGCAATCATACCAATATAATCACCCGTTGCCCTATCCATTCCGCCAGCAGCCGCTTTCAAACCGCGAAAAATGTTGCCACCACCGACGACGATTGCCATTTGGATGCCACTTGCCACGACTTCGGCGATTTCAGCAGCGATGTCCTGAACGACTCCTGGATCAATGCCGTAGCTCAGTTTGCCCATCAAGGCTTCACCGCTCACTTTTAGTAAAACCCGTCGGTATTTCATCCCCATGCTACGACTCTTTCTTTCTTGACTATTGCCTTGCCCATACGATAACAGTCTACCGATAATTCTGACAGAGTGCTGTGACTCTAACGAAGTTTGATTGTTGTTAACACCCGTGGTGCTAAAATACAAATTCTTATGGTATTCACGAGTTCCAGTTAACTATTACTGGTGTCAGGTGGCTTCAAATCAAATACTGATTCTCCACAGCTCCTCCGTTGCTCTGGCTCTCTCTGCTCACTAACGACGCCATACTAGGGGACTACCCAAGGTGGGAGTGGATTGGGGTGAGATAGTTTCCCCAGCCAGTAATGCGGCGATCGCATTCTTGACGTAAGCTTCGTTGACGGCTTCGGGATGTTGGCTATTATCGTCAATTTGACCTCTGTAGCGCAAGACTCCCTGTCCATCAATCACAAAGGCTTCTGGGGTTTTTGAAGCGCCAAATCCTTGTGCCACGTCCTGAGTTGGGTCCCACAGGTAAGGAAAATTAAACCCTCTACTACTGGCAAACTGCTGCATCTGACTAAAACTATCTTCGGGAGATTGGTTAGCATCGTTGGAGTTAATGCCAATCAGGATAAATCCCTGTTCCCTAAATCGGCTTTGCAGTTGTTTGAGTCTGTCTACATAAGCGGCAGAGTCAGGACAGTTATTACTCAAGAAAATTACCACTACTCCTCGCCACCTTTCTAGATACCGGGATAGGTGGTGAACATCCTTATCAGTGCCTAAAAGCTCAAAATCGGGAGCATAACTGCCAATGGGTGTGCCGTGTTTTTCCTTCAGACTCATATCGTGTTACGGTGTGTGTTTGACAATGTGTTCGTTCTTTCCTTTTTCCCGTTCCCCTTTGCCGATCCTCCTGGATCAGGCAGTGAATTTCAGCCATCGCTACCACCTTTGTGCCAGAGTTTGATAGCCGATGAGTTTGTAAACCAGTTTAGCGGCACTAAATTGGGAGACCACTGAATCAACCACGGGAGCCAACTCCATTACATCGCAACCGATGACCTGATGGGTTTCAAACAATCGTCGCAAAAAGGTTAGGAGTGCATACCAATTCAGCCCACCCGGTTCAGGAGTGCCAACCCCTGGCATTGAAGCCGGATCAATGCCATCTAAGTCAATGGTAATAAATACTCGCCCTGTTGGGATAGTCGCGATCGCTTCCTCTATCCAGTGGGGATTTTGGGCAATGTGTCGCGCCCAAATTACGGGGATGGATTTTTGTTTAATTAAGTCCGCTTCTTCTTGACAAAGACTGCGAATGGCGACGGGTAATGTGGGTAGTCCCATATCCACAATCCGACGCATCACACAGGCGTGGTTATAAATTGAGCCTTCATATTCGTGGCGTAAATCTCCGTGGGCGTCTATTTGCACCACGGTAAAGGGTTCGTGGCTCTTTTGGCGGTAGGCATCTACAATTCCTGTAGTAATACTATGTTCACCCCCGATCGCAATCACAAATTTACCATCATCGATAAGCCCAGATACGGTGTCGCGAGTATCTGTCAGCATGGTTTGGGCAGAAATCCGTTGTCCGCCTCTGGTATCTGCGATCGCACCGTGAGTATAAATCCTAGCGTCTTTACAAATCTCCCGTTCCAACTCATCATCGTAGTATTCGAGCTGGATTGACGCCTCCAAGAGCGCATCGGGTCCATTTTCTGTGCCTTTACGATAGGTTGTGGTTGCCTCGTAGGGAATTGGCAAAATAACCACTTGTGACGCTTTATAGGATGCCTGTATTTCCGATCCCAGGAACGGGATAACAGCAGCAGACGTTTGCACCAACATAGAGGACGCACCAAACAATTTCTTAAGGTTAATTTTGACACAAGACGAGACAAAGGCATCATGGTAGAGACGTTGCATGCAACGTCTCTACTCAGGTTGATCTCGCAAAACGCTATTTTATTACAGAATGTAAATAGTAACCGCTTCTAAAAACCTAGACAAACCTACCCATAAGTAATTCTGCCTTGGTATAAGTCCACGGTGTAACTTTTGGTCGATGACCGTTAACGCTTGCGCTTGGCTGATACCCGGCGTTGTTGCTCGATATCAGCCTTAACC
>NZ_JAVJQN010000178.1:0-8915 GCF_040218245.1 Coleofasciculus sp. E1-EBD-02
GACAAAGCAGACATCATTCAGAGTCTGACCAAAACCCTGAGAACGGGCGGAAAAGGAATCAGCAAAACTCCTGGTATTTGTGGTGGAGAAGCGTGTATTGCCGGAACCCGAATTGCCGTTTGGTTATTAGTTGAAGCCCAACAGATTGGTATCAGTGAAGCCCAACTTCTACAAGACTATCCTCACATCAGTGCGGCTGATTTGGTCAATGCTTGGGCGTATGCAGATGCTCATCCCGAAGAAATTGCAGCAGCGATTCGCGCCAATAATGAGGTTGTCTTTACACAGAATCAATCCTGATAATTCAAGGATCATTGTTTGTACAAATGATACGAATCGACCTCGTATGGCAACTCGTATCAATGAAGCAATCACGGCAAAAGAATCCTTGGCAGGTCAATTAATTCGTGTAATACGCCCTAGCCGTTAAAACCTAAACGAAAAGATAGATTGCATGATAAAATTGGACATTAAAATTAAGCCAAAATGTAGTAGTTCTCTTGCATAGGAGCAGTAAATGTGACCGTTAAGTTATCCCAGCCTGACTTCAACCGACTCACCCGTATTGTTCAGAATTTACCCGATTTTGCTAATGTACGCGATCGCAGACGCTTGGTTGCGGGGGCGTTGGAAGGCGTACCCCAGGTGGATGTAATCCTAGCACGGCTGGATTTGGATGGTACCCCGATGGGAGTCTCTGTAGAAGTGGTACGCTTTTTGTCACAGTTCGGGCAGGTGGCTTACGGCAAAGAAGCTTTAAGCGTTTTCCTCAACTACATTCAACCATTTACTGGCGATGAAGATTCAGACTTTATTCTAGAGTTATTTCAAAAGTATCCCCTCGATGTCCCTGCTAGTCGCAGCCGCTTAATTGACCGTTGGCGGGGAACGAGTAGTGTGGCTGATGTACAGGAAAAGATTATTGGGGAAGATACTCTACGCCACATTTACCTTTTAAACTTGGCTCTTGAAGCATCAAAAGCAGTGGCTCATTTGCGTACTCCAATGGGTGCGGGTACAGGTTTTATAATTGCACCGGATTTATTGATGACAAACAATCACGTCATCGCCAGTCGGGAGCAAGCTGAACAGACTGAATATACTTTCAATTACCAACTGGATATTAACGGGAAGGAGTGCGAAATACAAACGACCCAAGCGTTACCGGGGGGTGCATTTTACACCAATATTGAATTAGACTATACAATTGTATCCCTCAAAGATTTGCCAGAGTTTGGCAGTCCCCTTGTCCTCAAGAGTAAGCCAATGCGGAGAGACGATCGCGTAGCCATCATTCAGCATCCAGGTGGACATCTGAAGAAAATCTCGATGCAGAATAACTTTGTCGCCTATGCTGATACCAACGTGGTGCAATATACCACCAGCACATTACCAGGTTCTTCCGGTTCACCTGTGTTTGACGATGACTTTCAGGTGATTGCGATTCATCATAGTGGTGGGAGGTTAGTTGAGCCGGGAACGACACAAAGTTACTTACGTAATGCAGGTACGAGTATGATGGCTGTGTTGAAGGATTTACAGACCAACGCGCCGGAGGTTTATGCTCGTTTACAGGGGTAGTTGAGCGATGGCAATCAGTATCGATAGCATCCAAAAATTATTGCTCTTTCTAAGACCTTATATGAAGGATAAGTTATAAAAATGACCTCTATTCAAATCTCTGGTTTACGCGAAGATTTAGAGACAATAGAGCTATTAAGCACAGAGATTTTTCAAGAAAACGAAATTTCAGCAAAAACTAAAATTTCTGAATTTCGTGCAGATAGCATTGAAGTAGATCAAATACTACCTGTACTTACAGTTACTTTTAGTGGAGTGAGTGTACTTATTGGAGTAATCAACCGCGTCCTGATTATAAAAGGAAAAAACAACAAGCCTGTAAATCAAAAAGAAATTCCAATTTATATCAAGATTCAAGCAAGTAATGGTAAAGAGCTAGAGCTGAAAGTTTATGGCAGTATGACAAACACGGAAATCAAGAAATGTGTAGATGGTGTTCAGGAATTCGTTGATGATTTTCTTTTGGCTAACGATGGAATGTCATTACTGCCATCCGAAAAATATATCAATCAAGCAAATATAAATAAGATTAATTTATTGCTTATTGATTTGATTGAGCGATTAACTGATATAAGAAAAATAAGACGTTTACCACCTGTAAAAAATGAAAGAAACACAATTTATAAGTTTTTATTTGATAAAGTTAATTTCAATGAAATAATAACTTTACCAGAAGAAAAATTTTATTTGAAATTCGACGAAGTTAAGTCTTGCAAGAATATATTCTATGTCTTAGAAAGAGAAAATATTTTATGTTTTCACGAAGTCCTTCATGATAGGCGTGTAATTGACATGCAAAATATATTTGTAGGATATAAAATAGAAAAGCTTTCATTATTCAAAGAAATGACTGGCATTCCAGAGTTTATTTTTTCGGAATCCCAAGAAAAATCGATTGTAGATCAAGACAAAATAGAAGAAATCATTAAATTTAATCAAATGTCAATAAGTAACGATAGCATTGAAAAATTATTGCCTCTACTCAGACCTTATTTACGGGATGAGAATGAGCGTCGAGCCTATTTGATCAGGGCGTTAGGCATGGATACACCTGTGTTGAATCGCCTGGTTTTAAATACACCTGTGGATTCTTTCATCACTAGCATGGTGACAGAACTGGTAGACTTCGGCGAAATATCCCCAGGTCAACCAGCACTTTGCGCCTTGTTGGAAGTGATTCGTGAAGATGTAGGCGTAAACAATAAGGCAAAAATAGATAAACTACTTCAACAACTGCGAGAGGAGTTAACTGAGACACCCGTTGCTCAAGAATCCGTATCATCAAAACAAGACGCTCAAAATTTGCAGTGCGCTGTTATCCTCACGGCTATTCCCATTGAATATAGAGCTGTTCGCGCTCACTTGACAAATCTAGAGGAAGAGATACACCCTGAAGGCACTATCTATGAACGAGGAAACTTCTTATCCAACGGTCAATCCTGGCAAATAGGAATTGTTGAAATCGGGGCAGGTAATGCTGAGGCGGCGGTAGAAACGAAGCGAGCCATTGATTACTTTAAGCCGACTGTTGTACTCTTTGTTGGTGTAGCAGGTGGAATCAAAGATGTTGTCCTTGGTGATGTGGTAGCAGCGACAAAAGTTTATGGGTACGAGTCCGGAAAAGTTGTCGAGGAAACGTTCCAACCTAGACCCAATACTAGCCTCGTAAGTTATCGTTTAGAACAGAGAGCTAAGGCTGAAGTTAGGAAAGAAGAGTGGTTAAACAGGATTGGAGAATCGATGCCAACACCAAAACCTCGCGCTTTCACGGGAGCCATAGCCGCAGGGGACAAAGTGGTGGCTTCAACGACGTCTGATCTGTATCAGCTTCTGCGGACAAATTATGGTGATGCGCTAGCGGTAGAAATGGAAAGTCATGGTTTTCTCAAGGCGGTTCGTGCTAATCCAGAAATCAATGCATTAATTATCCGTGGTATCTCTGATCTCATTGATGGTAAAAGCAATGCTGATGCGGCTGGCTCTCAGGAGAAAGCGGCACAACACGCTAGTGCTTTTGCATTTGAAATCTTGGCAAAACTGTTAGGTGATGGCAATCAGTAGCGATATAATTCAAAAATTATTGCCTCTACTTAGACCCTATTTAAGGGATAAGAATGAGCGTCGAGCCTATTTGATCAGGGCGTTAGGCACGAATACACCTGTGTTGAACCGTCTGGTTTGGGATGTATCTGTGGATGTTTTCATCACAGATATGGTTGAAAAACTAGGAGAATTCGGTGAAATTCACCCTGGTCAACCTGCGCTTTGTGCTTTGTTGAACGTGATTCGTGAAGAGGTGAATGGAAATAGAAAGTTAGATATAGACGAATTGCTACTTCAGGTTAATCAAGAACTGAAAACACCAACACCAAATTTTGTCTGGAAAGGTGTACAGACTCTCAAGGGACATTCAGAGTTAGTTCGCTCTGTGGCAATTAGTCCTAATGGTCAGATACTTGCTAGTAGTAGTAATGATCAAACGATCAAGCTGTGGAATTTGCCAACTGGCAAACTCCTTTACACCCTGGCGGGACACTCGAGTATGGTTACATCTGTTGCCTTCAGTCCGGATGGGAAAACCCTGGCTAGTGCCAGTAACTTGGCAGTTGGAGACGGTAACATTAAATTGTGGAATGTCGAGACAGGAACGCTACAGCAAACACTTGACAAAGGATTGCTCAATTTACGTGTTAGCTGCGTCACCTTTAGCCCAGACGGAAACACTCTGGCTAGCGGAAACATTGATGCCACGATTAAACTATGGCAATTGAACAGTGGCAGATTGCATAATACTCTCAAAGGACATGGGTGGGATGTCAATTCAGTTGCCTTTAGCCGTAATGGGAAAATCCTGGTGAGTGGAGGTTTGGATGGTGCCATCAAGATATGGAATTGGCGTATAGGGGAATTACTACACACCCTGAATCGACCCTCACCGTCAGATATAATTGGTTCGTTGGTATCTTGGTTTGATTCTTCTGTTGGGGTCATTTGGTCTGTGGCTATCAGTCCTGATGGACAAATGATTGCGAGTGGTGGTTCCGAGCAACCCATCATGTTATGGAATTCTGATACGGGAAAATTGGTGCGTACTCTTACAGAACATTCAGGAAAAGTTTATTCGGTTACATTTAGCCCCAACGGCAAGTTACTTGCCAGTGGTGGTGATGACAATACACTGAGTATTTGGAATTATCAGACAGGTGAACTGCTTCAAACATTAGAGCATTTAAGCCCAGTTTATTGTGTTACTTTCAGTCCTGATGGACAGACATTAGTCAGTGGTAGTGCAGATAGTACTATTAAGGTTTGGCGCATACATGATAGTTAGGCAATGGTAATAAATATCGACATCATTCCAAAATTATTGCCTCTACTTAGACCCTTTATGGAGGATGAAAACCAGCGTCGAGGATATTTGATGAGGGCGTTGGGGATGGATGCACCCGTGTTGCGTCGTCTTGTCTGGAATACACCTGTGGATGCTTTCATCACAGGTATGATCAAGGAACTGGTGATCTTTGGTGAAATTACCCCGGGTCAACCCGCGCTTTTTGCTTTGTTGAATGTGATTCGTCAAGATATGGGTCGAGATATTCAGGTACGCATCGATGAACTCATTGTAGAAGTTCAAACCCAACAGAACGTTCTTCCGATTCAAACGCCGCCTCATTTACTGTTTGACTTGCTGCTAATAATGGATTTTAAGCAGCAGGTGCGGTTAGTGAAAGAAGTCATGACATCACATCAAATTGCGGCTTTCTTGGTTCATGGTGAACCGTACTGTGGACAGCAACTTTTAGTGACTCGATTATTCCGGTTGAAGCCACAGTGGAAAACAATATCGCCGATTAAAATTGATGTGAGTCATAACGGTGTCGGGAGGAGTATTCGTCATCTGTGGCGACAAATGGCGACTTGGTTTGGGTTGCCAAAAGAGGCTGAATCGAAAGAGATTATTGATCGAGTGTGCGATCGCGTTTCCACTCAAGATGTTATTTTTATCTTTTATACTGTGGACTATATGCCGCCTAATGTCCTGATGGCGTGGCTTGAGGAGTTCTGGGAACCTTTGGTAAAACGGATTGAGCCAGAGTTCTGTGCGACTCCAGAGGGAACCCATCTGTTAATGTTCTTGGTAGACAATAGCGGTAGTATTTGTCAGTCAACGATTCAATTAGCGCAGGAATGGAAGCAACCCGAATATCCCCGGATTCCTTTGCACTTGCCACCCGTGAGTCCATTTCGGTCAGATATCTTAGAGGATTGGCTGGATATGGTGACGGGATTTAGGGATATACAGATACCTGCGGGGTTAACCTCTCAACTCTTGTTAGAGAAGTCAGAAGACGGAATTCCTGAATTTGTCTATGAGGAAATTTGTTGCCACTGTGGTTATGATTGGGAGGGAGAATTGGCAAAATGGTTAATTTAGCTGATGCATTGGCGGCTAGTGGGAAGCCTTTCTATCAAGGTAAACGCATTTCACCTCAAGAGTGTCAGGAGAATGGACTCACCCCTTATTTACCCTCACCGGAACTGATTAATGCGGTTAATCTCGCCATCTTTCTGGAAAAACGCCCTCTGTTACTCAAGGGTGAACCCGGATGTGGTAAAACTCGCTTGGCGCAGGCGGTGGCTTACGAATTAGGTTTACCCTATGAACCTTGGTATATTAAATCTACCAGTCGGGCAAGGGATGGACTCTACACCTACGACGCGGTGAGACGATTACATGATGCTCAACTGGTGCGGATGGGGGAAAAGAGTCAATCGAAAGTTGATGATTTAAATAATTATATTCAAATGGGAGCGCTGGGACGTGCGTTTGAAAATGCACAGCGCACGGTGGTATTGATTGATGAAATTGATAAGGCGGATATTG
Organism: Coleofasciculus sp. E1-EBD-02; assembly: GCF_040218245.1. Taxonomy (NCBI): domain Bacteria; kingdom Bacillati; phylum Cyanobacteriota; class Cyanophyceae; order Coleofasciculales; family Coleofasciculaceae; genus Coleofasciculus; species Coleofasciculus sp. E1-EBD-02. Next base: position 6,467 of record NZ_JAVJQN010000178.1, read on the forward strand.
ATTTCCCTAACGATTTATTGCGAGAGCTTGACGAGCAGCAATTCACGATTGAGGAAACGGGAAGGGAAGTTCAGGCAAATTTCCCTCCGATTGTGTTTGTGACGAGCAATGATGAAAAGGATTTACCCGATGCCTTTCTGCGCCGTTGTCTGTTTTATTACATTAAATTTCCTAATTCACAATTAACCGAGATTGTCAAAGCCCACTTTCCGGAATCATCGCCGGAATTAGTCGAAGTAGCGGTGCAGCGTTTCAGGGAACTGCGACAGACAATGGAGAAAGGGAAATCAGGGAAAAAGGTGAGTACCAGTGAGTTACTGGATTGGTTTGCGGTGCTGCGTCAATTTCCTCACGATCAGGTATTGCAGCAGCTTGAGGGAGAATTGCCGTTCCCAGAAATTTTGCTGAAGAAATGGGAGGATCATCTACGGTATCTGAAGTTATGAAGCTTGAACAACTGCCACTGCTGGATATTTTTAACAGCCTGCGACAGCGACATGGTTTGCCGTTGGGGGTGGATGAGTATTTGACAGTCTTGCGATCGCTTCAGGCTGGCTTTGGTATTGGTACTCGTGAGGAACTAGAGCAGCTTTGCTGTCTGGTGTGGGCAAAGTCTGAGGAAGAGAGTCGCCTAATTCGACGGTTATTTGAGCAAATGTGGCGGTCTTCTCCAGATACTGCGGATCAACCTAAACCATCATCCACATTACCAGAGTCAGGGGATTCCTCGGCTGAAATACCCGAATCTGAACCTTTGCCAGAATTAGAATCACAGCCCAATTTGACTCCAGAACCCGTGCAAGCTGTGCAAGCCGTGCGGAGTAGTCGGCGGGATAGGGAATTGAGACGCCCTCGCTATAGCCTATTAACTGAGTATTTCCCGGTGACTCGCAGACAGATGAAGCAAACTTGGCGTTATCTGCGTCGCCCAGTGCGAGAAGGAATCCCTACAGAATTAGATGTGGAAGCAACGGTGGCAAAAATTGGGCGTGAGGGTATTTTACTCCAACCTGTGCTGATACCTCCCCGCAAAAATCGGGCGGATTTAGTGTTAATGATTGACCAGGATGGCTCAATGGTACCGTTTCACCAACTATCCCGGCAGTTAGTCGAAACAGCACAGCGCGGTGGACGGTTGAGACAGACCCGTGTATTTTATTTTCATGATTATCCTGATCAGTATCTGTATCGTCATCCTGCGATGTTAAATGCTCAACCCATATCTGAGGTACTGGAAGAGATTGGAGAACGGGCGGTGGTGCTGATTGTCAGCGATGCAGGAGCCGCACGAGGAAATTTTGACCAAGAACGGATTGACAGCACGAAAGTATGGATTGAGCAGGTACAGCAGTCAGTACGGTATTGTGCTTGGCTCAACCCAATGCCAAATCAATGGTGGCAAAATACCACGGCTGGAGAAATTGCCCGTTTGTTGCCCATGTTTGAGATGAGTCGTCAGGGAATGAACGCGGCGATTGGTGTATTACGGGGCAGATATATCGCTTGGGAGAGGATGTACTCATGGCTGCTGTGACATCTAATCGTAACCAAGCCCGTGCTAGGCGAGTTGCGGTTAAACGGGTTGAAGGATTTGCCAAGCAATTTGGCGAAGCCCATCGAAACTTGGCGCGTCACGCCGCATTTCCCCTCTCACTCACCCCCGATTTGCTCTACCAAATTTGGGCAAACTTTGTCCCGGAAGCGCCTTGGGAAGCTGTGGCTCATCTGCTGCTGTCGCGTCTGTGTCGGCAGGTGGGCTATGAGATGTATGAAATGGATATTGCGGATAGAAATCTGTTATTGAGGGAATTAAAAGAGCAGTTTGGACAAGAAAGATTAGACGAACTGGGAGAGTTTTTGCTGGATTATGTGGCGCAACGATTGACTGATGATGATCCAGATACTCAGGATTTACGAGAAGCTCAGGAGTGGACAGCATTGGCATATACAAAGCCGAATGAGCTAGCGCGGGAGTTAGCGCAGAGGTTGAGTGAGAGAGTGCAGCAAGAGGATATGGGAGAGGTGCTTCGCCTTGCTTCGTTCGTGGAAACTTTCGCAGAGCAACTTATAGAATTCGGATTCGAGCCACTGCTGACTTACGCCCAAGCCATGGTGAATTTTGCCCGTGGTAGCGTAGAAAGTGCAGCTAATTCTCTAAATAAAGGGATTGAAGGGAAGAACTCAATATCCGTTTTCGGAGTAAGTTTGCCGATTCCCAAACAGCTCAAGGTAATTCAGCGCAAGCGTTCTTCGAGTGATTTAGTGGAGGATTTTAAACAAATGAAATCAAGACAAGAAGGTAAGAATTTGCCTTGCGCTGTTATTCTCACGGCTATTCCTGTCGAATATAAAGCAGTTCGCGCTCACTTGAGCGATCTCCAGGAAGAGACGCACCCGGAAGGAACCATCTACGAACGAGGAAACTTCTCATCCAATGGTGGCTCATGGC
>NZ_JAVJQN010000190.1:0-54813 GCF_040218245.1 Coleofasciculus sp. E1-EBD-02
GAACCGACTCCTGTGCAAAGGAAAGCTTTAGATTTATTGGGCGTTAGCCTGATTTGTACCCAGTGAACCCGAAAGTCAAATCGCCCTAAGCCGGGATACGCATACAGTGTAGCTATTTGTCAAAGGGGAACTTCAGATTAAAATAGGTCGGATAGTCCGCCACAGCGAGTTCAATCCCTTGGCTGTGTTGGTTGTGATTCTTGTCAAATAGGTCAAGACATTGGAGTTTGCTTCCGGTTTTATCGAATAACCAAATCCCCGTGCGTTCAACGCCCAGACTTTGTACACCAGCTTGAGTAATTTCAGCGAAAGCGGCGTTTAAATCGCCTTGATGGATAGCGGGACTTTTCGCTAATTGGGTTAAGACTCGGTTATGATTCCGCAGCGCGATCGCACTTTCCCGTAAGGCTTGTTCGGCTTGCTGTAATTTTTGCGTCAAGGCTTCAAGTTGGCGGGATTTTTGCTCCGACAGCCAGGTTTCTTGAATCCCTTGGCTGACTTGAGATAACATTTCAATCACCAAGTCTGATTGATTAAAGTTAAGTTCTTCAACGCCTAACCAAGGAAGCGGTTTAATCGGTGTTTGACTCCTGTGGATCACCTGAAATTGTCCACCGGGTAAAACTTGTCCAATATAGGAATGTTTGCCAACATGATGATTGGGTTGAATTTGAATCAATCCCCCCGGTGCGGCAAAACTCTGACCATAAGCTGCCAACCGCACCTGATCAACGGTAAAGGATTGGGCAGATTCGACGGCTAATTTCCACAGGAAAACTTGACTATAAGCCGCTTCAATTGGATCAGACGTAACTCGATCTGTGCCATATCGCGCCTGAAATTCCTGCACAAACCGATTATTTTTCGGCGTATTTAAACTTTGGAAATAACTCCAACTGGCATAATGTCCAACAGCCGCATCCTCCATCGTTTGCAGTTCCACTTCTGCGACACTTACCGCCAGAATCGGAATGTCCTCAGCAGTTATCCCAGCATCTCGGTATTGACGATAGAAAAATTGATTTCCTTGTCCATTCAGGGTATTGAAAACAACATCCGGCTGGGTTTGCTGAATGCGTGCGATCGCGCCACTAAAATCTGTCTCTGCTAAATCAACATAGTCTTCGCCAACGACTTCCCCACTTTGTTGCTTGAGTTGACAGGTGATAATCTTATTTAAAGTACGGGGAAAAACATAATCGGAACCCAGCAGATAGAATCGTTTTCCTTTGTGAGATAGTAACCAACTGACGGCGGGTTCCACTTGTTGATTGGGACAAGCGCCCGTATAAAAGATGTTAGTAGACTGTTCTAATCCTTCATACTGTACTGGATACCAGAGGAGAGCATTCAATGTCTCAACTATGGGTTTAACCGCTTTACGAGTAGCCGATGTCCAACAGCCAAAAATGGTAGTTATTCCCTCAAATTGAATCAATTGTTGGGCTTGGCGGGCAAATTCTGCCGGATCAGACGCACCGTCAACCACAAGCGGCTCAATCGGTTCACCCAAAACGCCTCCAGCTTGATTGATTTGTGCGATCGCCATCAGTGCTGCATCAATTAATGGTCTCTCACTCAGAGCTATTGTGCCAGTTTGGGAATGCAAGATACCAACTCGCACTCCCGATGCAGAAGATGGTTGGTTTAAAGGCAACATGATCAAAGCCTACGGTTATTTTATACAGAGTGTATGAGGAATCCATAGATAGTCCTTTTCAAGGCAATTGAGTGGCAACCAGGAGTTTTTGCCAAATTAAATTTGGTTCACAGAAAAATACAGGGAAAAATCCAAGTCCTATTTTTATTAAACCAGCCGCCAAATCTCTTAGTCAAACTGATAAATTTTAATTATGGTACTCCCTAATTCAGGACTATCAATCACTACTCAGATTGTCCTAATAATATTGTACTTTAGTTCAACGTAATTAGTTCAGGAAAATTGAGGGTAAATATTTTAGGTGTTTGAGAGGTATTTCAGGTAAATTCAGATATATTGAGTTCAGATCTAATTCACTTTGTAAGATTATGTTTGTCTAAACCGTTATTATTTCCTTCCACCTTGTCACCTTCCTGCTTTCTCCCTGCCTTCTTGCACTACTCCCACTCCACTTTTAAATTGGGCATCAACCGTTGCCAGTTACTTAAAAGCTTTTCTTGCCAGGGCATTTGTGTTGAACCTTTAACCCTTAGCTGAGTCGTTTTTTGTTTGCGTACACGAATCACAAATCGAGACAAAACACTCATACCCGAACTGTTGAGAAATTCGAGCTGCTGTAGGTTCATCGTAATTAGGGGAAGTTCTTGAACCATAACCTGATCTAGTAATCCCTCGATGGGTTTATAATCATTAATTAAACTTTCCCGCAACAAACCCTTGAAGTTCACAGTTGCCGTTGTTGGTTCATACCATACCGTGTAGTCTTCGGTCTGAATGTTCATGCGATATACTCCATCCTAGTCCTGATCACTTAATTACGTCGTTAGCTGTACCATCGTTGTAACTGTTTTCAATTCAGAGTTTTGGTTAATGGTTTCAATTTTCCATCCCAACTTAGCACTATAATCATTAGTCATGCTGAGAAAACCCAACTGAGATTGCTCACTATTCTCTTCAGCACCTTTTTCTAATTGACGAAAATAAAATTCATTAACCGATTGTCCAGTAATCCCATGAATCACGCCTTGCAAATACCCTTGAGTAAACGTACATACAGGACAGTTTGACTCAATAAATCCGGCTTTCCATCCTTCGACAAAATGGGAACTACTGGAAGACACTATCCCTTGATCAAGTTGAGAAAAGTCCAAATGTCCATATCCTAAGTGAGCATAGAGTTTGGCGGCTATTTGCCATTTATCGGCTAAGGTATCCTCCGGCTCAATAAAACTATGGATATAATCGGAAAATATTTCTTCAGCCGCCGATAAAATAATCAGTTTTCCATTAATTTGCTTAGTACCTTCGATAATATTTTGCAGGCGAGCATTATAATGATGGCAGTGAATCACGACATCTTTTTTACCAATAAGGCGGCGATATGTATGAGGGTCAAACTCTAACTTAAAGCGGTTGGTTAAGTCTTGTTTTGCTGTAGTATTCATTAGTTGTGAGTGAGCAACCACCGCAAAGGAAAGAGACGTTCCGGTGGAACGTCTCTACAAGGTTAAATCAGGGATAATGTTGTAGCTGATGTTACCGTAAAAAAAAATTAAATCAGAGCATACACCTTGGCTTCCCATGGGAAAATCGGTTCTCTGCCCACCCATTCAGGAGGAACGATGCGGTCTTGGGTAATTTCTTTCCACTGCTTGCCTGCTGGAGTGGGAGACCAATTCGGGACTTTATATTCAGACCCGACAGGCGTTCCATAGTCGGAGAAATTAGCCACAACAATCACGCATTCATCCGCCTTTTTACCACGCCGCCAGACTAAAACCCGTTTACCTTCATGGAAATCAGCATGAATAAACTCATTATCATTCACCGCTAACGCCTGAGATGAGGTGCGGAAACGAACTAACCGCGCCACATACTGAAAGATGCGTTGTCGCCAATCTTCTTGGACTCGACTATAGTTAACCGGGTCAACCTGTTTATGATCTGCATGTTCATCCGTAATATCGAGATCTTGCTGATCCCCAAATTCATCCCCTGCCAAAATCATCGGAATACCAACAGCCGTTAAAAGGCAGACAAATGCTAGCTTAATCCGGGGTTCAGTATCGTAAATTCCATTATTGATCAGGTAGTTATAGAAGCGCTCATTCCCCAAACCACCTACATCATGGGATGTGAGATAATTCACTGCTTGAGCGCTATCAGTGAAGCCGAGAAAACGGCAATCAATGAGTTTGCGGACACTCCATTCAAAACTAGAGTCATTAAACGCATTATTGCCTAAAATAACTTGTCGCAGAATCTGCTTGAACTTTTCGTTCCACAGTCCATCTAAGCGATTTTGGTGAACCAAGGCTAAGGGAACACTTAATTCTTCACCAACAACCAAAAAATGCTTACTTGAACCGCCCCGTTTTTCCCAAATGGTGCGGGCTAACTCTCGAAAATGCTGCAAAAAGTCATAATTTCCTACATTATTAACACTATCCAGTCGCAAACCATCCACCCGATAGTAGTTTAGCCAATGAGCCATATACGCTTTCATATATTCACGGGCTGGCACAAACCAGGATTTTTTGCCCAGAATTGGATGATACCCTTCGTTCCAATAGTTGTACTTAAATAAATCCCCGCCAAAACCATCACGACCGGCTTGTTCAGGATCACGTTTGGGATCACCTGCTGGTCGCCATTGGACATAAAAATCCAGAAAATTGATGTTTTGATACGGATTATTTCGGGAAAACGCCATCACCATATCAACAAAGAAACGCATTCCCAATTGATGACACACTTTAATTAAATGGGCTAAATCCGTGGATGCAGTTGGCGCATCTTGACCTTCTGGATGTCCTAAATCAAAATCAGCCGCAAAAAAGTTAGCCGTACCATAGCCCCATTCCAGCTTGTCATCACTATCGGCTGGGGGTAATAATTCTAAGGCATTGACTCCTAATTCCATCAGATGCGCTTTCCCATCTGTTAAAGCCTCAACATGGCAAAAATTAGGAGATGCAGTTTGAGGTTGCAACAAAGACAGCACATCCTGAAACGTACCGATTCCGACCTCTCGATTGTCCTCTGTTTTCCCTTGAGTCCAACGGGTTGGTAGTTCATAGATAACCAGTTGATTGTTCGCGGGTAAGGTGTCTAATGGGGGTTCTCCTTCCCAATTCACCGTTTGTCCCCCCGGATCACAGGGTATTAATGAGCCATTCTGATACAAAATAACACTGGCAGGATCATGACTGGCAATACCGCCGTCCTCATCAGGAATGGGGGCGATGATCCGGCGGTCTACAGTTGTGGCGGTTGGATCGGTGCAATAGAGAACTTTGTTAATATTGTCTGGGTTATAGGGTTCCGTGTTGTGGATTTTAAACCAGTACAGGTAAACTTGCCCGTCTGTCAAACCACAGGCTTTAGCGGAGATTTCCCACAACTCAGGGAACTCTGGAGATTGGCTGAGGGGGTATTCCCCAACTTTCTCGAATCGATTTGAAGCCTTAGCTGAAGGTTTCGCAATGTAAACGCTGGGCGGTGGTTGGGATATACCCGGACGCCACAAGACGAAGTGGGTTTGCTTGCGGCTCAATAGATCGACGAGCATAGTATGGGTCTCCTGAGTGGGAATCTTACTTTAGGTTGATCCGTACAACCGACCACCATTCTATTCTGGAGAGTTGAAAAGTCAATTGTCGGGTTTCCCTTTAGCCACTGTAGGGGCGGATTTAGGTGGAATGGTACTGACTGGTATGCTGGTGGGTTTCGACTTCGCTCAACCCACTCTACGGTATATCAAGGGTTTCGGCGATTCCAAAAGGCTTAAGTCAGTGCCATTAGGTTTAGGGTATCAATTGTAGGGGCGGGTTTAGGGACTAAATTCAACTATTCACCAATAACGGAACAACAAAACCCGCCCTCCTCACCGATAAATGAACAACAAAACCCGCCCTCCTCACCAATAACGGAACAACAAAACCTACCCCATCTTCCCATAACCAACCCAATCATGATCCAACTCCAACATCGCTGGGTCGTCAATGCAGCCGAAGCCAAGGAACTCATCGAACAAAACGCCGCAACTGTGCTGGATGTCCGCCAGCCGATATCCTGGTTTTTCAGTCATGTTCCTGGTGCGGTTTGGTTGGGATGGTGGCAATTCTTAGAGCAACTGTTACCCCCTAACGGAAAACTGCTCAAAGACTCAAAGATACTCGAAGAAAAACTGCGGCGGTTAGGTATCTGTAACCGTAAACCTGTTATCGTGATTGGCAATCCCCCGAATAACTTTGGCGAAGAGGGGCGAGTGGTGTGGATGTTGCGGACTCTGGGACACCCGCAAGCAGCTTTCGTTAATGGCGGACAGGCGGCGCTAGTTAAAATAGGAGTTCCCACGGTTTGGGGATTGACTCGTCCAGCACCTGGAGACTTTGTGGTAAACCCTACACCCTTATGGACGATTCAGCGCCATCAACTGCAAGACAATTTGACAACCCAAGCGTATATTGTCCTGGATAGCCGTTCACCGGAAGAATTTGCAGGCGCTACCCCCTACTGTGAAAAACGGGGTGGACATATTCCTGGTGCTGTGCATTTCCATTTCCGGGATTTGATGGATAAAAAAGGGTACTTACTTTCCCCAGAGGAAATTATGACTCAGTTACATCAACGGGGATGCGATCGCGAGACTCCCATTGCTACCTATTGTACAGGGGGTGTGCGCTCTGCCTTTATTGTTGCGGTGCTAACTGAGTTAGGGTATTCCTGTGTGAAAAACTATGCTGGTTCGATGTGGGAATGGTCAGCTTATCCGGCTAAGACTCATCCTCTAAATAGGAGTTGCTGAATAAGTATTATGGTTAGGGAAGGGAACTGCTTAACAGGGAACTGCTTAACAGCTTTCTTGTGCTTTCAACCCCTAAACTCTACTGTATTCGTTCAACCAGCGCCTTTATTTTTACCTATCCCGGCTTCACGGCTTTGCCAATATACATCAGAGATGTATCATCACTGATTTTAGCTTGAAATCCTCCAGTCTTTTTATAGTGGATATAAGCCCGAATATTTTGATAGAAAGAAATCCCAAACAAGTCAAATCCTTTGATATCTATATCATCAAAGCCAACTTGCCATAAAAAATCCCTTAATTCTTGCGGTTGAATGAATTTGTGCCAATCATGCACACCAATGGGTATTTCTTGTAAAATATCTTCCAACAAAAATATAAATATTAGTTGTGATTTGAAATTTCGGTTAATGGTATCAAAAAAGAAGTATCCCTGCGGTCGCAAAACTCGATAAATTTCTGCTACTGTCTTTTGCCAATCGACAACATGTTCTAAGACATCCACACAAATGACAGCATCAAATGTATCATTCTGCCAAGGTAAAGCTTCAGCTTGCCCAGCTTTGTAGTCAATCTCCCAGGCCTGAGTTGCGGCATGGTTTTGAGCGCTGATGATGCATGGATAAGAGCGGTCAATTCCGGAGACAATTGCTCCTTTTGCTGCCATAAATTCACAAGAATATCCCCCGCCACAGCCAACATCTAAAACCTTCAAGCCTTGCCAGTCTTTAACATAAGAATCAAAAAAAGTAAATCGAGGTGAATTGAGATAAGAAAGGGTATATATTTTTTCATTGGGTTGCCACCATCGATCAGCCATCCGGTCATAAAACTCTAAATCATTTCGTTTTCTGGGGTGGTTTTTCATTACTTCAAGGCAAAATCTATATATTTATCCTATTTTGAAAGCTATAAGTAAGCTGTCAAACATTTAAATTGGGAATGAGTGGCGAGCAAGATGCTCGCATTACAACAGTTTTTCCGACTACTTAGACCAACACTATCGAGCAATCATGTCATCTTCTGTGTCTATTATCATTCCCACCCTAAATGAGGCAAGTTGTTTAGAACGCACCTTGCGCCATCTCAATGTGTTGACGCCTCCTGCTTTAGAGGTGATTGTGGTGGATGGTGGAAGTGAAGACGAGACCGTCGCGATCGCGTCATCCGCCGGAGTACAGGTTATACTCTCTCAGGACGCTGGACGTTCGATCCAGATGAACCAAGGCGCACAGCAGGCAAAAGGAGAGGTTCTCTGTTTTCTTCATGCTGACACATTAGTACCTGATGACTTAATATCACTCATCCAACAGACTTTAACTGACCCCACTGTTGTCTGTGGTGGATTTATCTCCCTGATGGCGGGTTCACGAACAACGCGCTGGGGAATATCGTTGCATAATTACCTGAAAACCTATTACGCGCCTCTACTGTTTCGACCTCATTTATTTGGTCGAGGATTGCGCCTACTGTTTGGGGATCAAGTGATGTTTGTTCGCCGCTTCGATTTCTGGGACTGTGGTGGGTTTGATTGCACGTTACCAATTATGGAAGAGGCAGATTTGTGTCTGAAGTTGGTCAAGCGGGGACGAATTCGTTTGGTGAATCGAGTGGTTCAGAGTTCTGATCGCCGAGTGGCACGTTGGGGATCACTGAAAGCGACAGCGATTTACGTTTATGTGGGTGTTTTGTGGGGGTTGGGGATGCCCGCAGCTTATCTGAAAAAATTTTACCAGGATATTCGCTGATCGTTCTGACTTTTCACGGTATGTGGCGCAACGTGATTGTGAATTTTGTAGGGGCGGGTTTCACTACTATCTTTTTGGTGGTAACCCGATGTAACTAAACCCGCCCCTACTCAGGTTTCTAGACTTCCCCTGAAAAGTAAGGCTGATCATTAAGTGTCCAGTCGTAGTCCAGGTAAATAATAGGAGTATCAGACGCGATCGCACTCTCAGTGTTCAGGTAAGTGCGGATATAATCGGGGATGGAGTCAGCGACGTTGAGAAAGTCATCCCCGTACCATTTGAAGATGCGACTACAGTAAAGGGTTTGATTCGATTGATTGTATCGAACTTTATCAGGATTATTAATAAATCGGCTGGCGTCTTCCTCTAATTGGCTGCGTACTGATTCTGCCCAATACGCACCAGTACGCAGCAAGGGACAGCCAATCGCTGCACAAACCAAGGCAAAATGGATGCGGGGTTCATTGAATTCGCGGCGAATAATTTTATGTTCGATTTGATTGAGGGTGTAACGGCGATTGGGTGGCAAAGGATGGCTGAAGAACCAGAGAAAGGCTAACCAGTTTGGGATACCGAAAATCCGGGGGAGGATGGAGTTCATCGGGTAGCGTGCCAAAACGGAAGCGATAACAGAAGCATTGTAGAGGTTAATCCATAGCGCTAATCGTTCATCGGGATTGGAGAGAGATTTGGGTTCGAGTTGTTCTACAGTCCATAGCCAATTCATCAGGGTTTGGGATGACTGCTGTGACCAATCCTGATAATTGACGTGACCATTTTCATCAACGTATTGGCGTAGGAGTTGATCCCAAACTGTAAAATCAATCATACTTAGGGTCTGCTGAATAAATCTTGTGGTGGGGAGAGGGAATAGGGAACACCTCGGACTTCGGCGTGAGCGCGGACCCCTGAGCCTGTCGAAGTTCAGTCGAACGCTTACCTCGACTTCGCTCAGTAACACGCTCGGTGTGTCACAGGGAACAGACGGTATTTGATAAAGGGCACGATAGTATCGTGCCCCTACCCAATCAATCTTAATCAGTTAAGCCCGATTTAAGATGACTGATTGAGAAACGCCTCGATCGCGTCGGCGGCGAGATGGCTAATCGGCTTCCCTTGACTGGCGGCGGCATCTTTGAGACGGCTGTAAAGGTCATCATTGAGGGAAATCCGATGTCGGGTTTTCTTGATGGGTTTTGGGAATTCGTAATTGGCAGAATACTCCCGAATCGCATCAAAACCTACGCGATCGCAAAAATCACCGAAACTTTCCCCCAGTTCGCGCTGTTGCTTGAATTGCATGAACATGGGTTCGAGGAAGGATTCGAGTTCTTCAATCGGCAGTTTTTCGATATAGGCTTGTGCTAACCGGGTCTGATCCGGTGAACCGCCTAACCACATTTGATATTTTCCTGGCGCACTCCCGACGAATCCTAATTCTGCCATGTAAGGTCTGGCACATCCATTGGGACATCCCGTCATCCGAATGACAAAATGGTCATCCTTTAATCCTAGTTTGTCCAACAATGTCCGAATTCGCACCGTAATCCCCGGAATTGCTCGTTCTGATTCAGTAATCGCTAAGCCACAGGTGGGAAGGGCGGGACAAGCCATGGAATAGCGGACTAAGGGTTCAATTCCCTCTGGGGTGATTTGCACCCCATGTTGGTTGAGAATCTGTTCGATGGTTTGCTGCTGGGAGGGTTCAATCTCATACAGAATCGCATTGTGATTAGGCGTCATCCGCATGGGCAGGTCAAATTGCTTGACAATTTCCCGCAGGGCTGTTTTTAGTCGGAAATTACCCTCATCTTTAATTCGCCCATTCTCAATGGAAATGCCTAAAAATAACTTACCGTCTCCTTGCTCATTCCATCCCAGATAGTCTTTGTATTTAAAGGCAGGGAGGGGTTTGTAGGGGGCGATAGGCTTACCGAAGTAGTCTTCAACCTTGGCGCGGAACTTATCAACGCCCCAATCATTGATCAGGTACTTCATCCGGGCATGACGACGATTCACGCGATCGCCATAGTCTCGCTGAGTTGCAACAATCGCTTTGATCAAGTCGAAGATATCATCTTTTGCCACATAACCAATCGGATCAGCCATACGGGCAAAGGTTTCTTCCTTATTATGGGTGCGCCCTAAACCACCACCTGCGAGAACATTAAATCCTTCCAATTCTCCCTGCTGATTCATCATCACCACCAAGCTGACGTCTTGGGTGTAGAGATCAACGGAGTTATCGCCGGGAACGGTAACACTACACTTAAACTTACGGGGCATATAATGTTCCCCGTAAATCGGTTCTTCTTTATCTGGGAATATCGTACCATTACCATTACGTTGACGCGCCGCTTTCACCTCTGGGGCTTCTTCAGCACTAATTGCCTTTTCCCCATCCAGCCAAATTTCATAATAAGCGCCCGTCTGAGGGGTTAATAAATCGGCAATTTTATCGGCATACTCCCAGGCACATTGGTAGTCAGGACGAGTCTTGAACGGCGCAGGAGGTGCCATGACGTTGCGGTTTAAGTCCCCGCAAGCGCCCAGGGTTGAACCCATATTGCGAACAATGGCGGCAATTGTTGCCTTTAAGTTCTTTTTGAGAATGCCGTGAAGCTGAAACCCTTGGCGAGTGGTGACTCGCATGGTATGGTTCCCGTACTCATCAGAGAGTTGATCCAGCGTCAGATAGAGTTGGGGGGGGATAAACCCGCCGGGAGAACGGGTTCGCAGCATGAACTGATAATCTTTTTCTTGCCCTTTAACCCGGTTATCGCGGTTATCTTGCTGGTAGGAACCATGAAATTTAAGAATTTGTACGGCATCACCACTGAAATGGGTGGTGTCTTCCAGCAACTCACTGGCTACGGGTTCGCGTAAGCAGTTACTGCGTTCTTTTATGCCTTCAAGTTTAGACGTTTTCTGTACAGAGGGATTCTGAGATACAACCATGGATGCTATAAGTCCGAACGGATCAGCTATATTACCGTAACTCTATCGGGATTACGTTGAATATTCTGATCCTAATACCTGTGTTATATGTGTGGGCGCGACTTTTTAGATAAATTAAGATTGCTCTGTTGAGGTTCAATAATCCCGACAATGGCACAATAGATACAGAACACGGGTATCGCACCGTTGAACTCCGACGACACAACCAGCACCCCATTGTAATAAGGGATGGCGATATCTCAACCAATCCGTCAATCCTAAATCCAAATATCAGACGTAGCATCCCCGCCGGGATAGCGCATCTCATGGGCGCGGGCGGGTCCGTCCCGACGTATCCGTGGGTGCTACCTGGATTGTGGTGAAAACGGACTTCTAAGGGAATTAAACCCTCTTCGCCCAGGTCTACGGTTTGAATAATATCGTGGGTTTCCCAATCCCAGAAGTTAAGCTGTTGACCATATTTACCCGCCACCACATCATTCAAATTTCCCCAATTAACCTAAATGAAATCGGTGGAAATAATTTAAGTTCGTGGCAGGGAGCATCATTTGTTACGTCCTGCAAACCTTCACGTTCAGCAAGGCTCATTGACTTGTTCACAGGCGCCAATACTCACCCAGGTACTGGCACCATCTTGATAGTGTTCTTTTTTCCAGATGGGAGCGTTATGTTTTAAAGTATCAATGGCATATTTACAGGCAGCAAAGGCTTCGGAACGATGGGGACAGCCGACGGCAACTAAGACGCTAATTTCGCCAATTTGTAGGCGTCCGATGCGATGGTGAATGACGACGCGATTGACATCAGCCCACGTCTGTCGAATGTCTTGGGCAATGGTGGCAAATACGCGCAATGCCATGGGTTCATAGGCTTGATATTCCAGTGATACAACAGGTTTGCCTTCGGTTTGGTTGCGGACGGTGCCACTCATGACGACGACAGCACCATTGGCAGGATCATCGGCGAGGGTATAGACATCGGCGAGGGATAGGGGCGCAAAGGTTATGGCGAAGCTATCATTAGTTTGTGGTTTTTTGGGAGAGGCTATAGACATGGCGATTTTGCGGGTAGATGGAGAATATTTTCTTTTTAGCGCACAGGTGCAGGGAGATTCCAATATTGCTGCGATAGGCTCTAATTGAACAATTCCCCCCAGCTCCCATAGCGCCGTGGCACGTCTCTACTCCCCCAGCTTCCTTAATTGCCAAAGGCACGCTATCCCTCCTCTCCCTCCTGAGCTGGCAAAGGATCTGCTGAGGGAGGGGTTTCACGCGAAATTACAATGACCAGAGGATGTTTTAAGGGATGCTAAGCATGATATAACCTTTTGAGGATAGTAGCACTCTGAAGGGCTGTGGTAAGTTTGGGGCAATCAATAATAACGCTGTAAACTAATTTAGCTGATCTCTTGCTGACCTATTGATAATTGTGTTTAACAATGACTAACCTATACGGCATCTCTTCCCATACTTATTCTCTTATGTCCAATCTGTTGTCTAACAGGTCTATCGCAGGGTTTTAATGGAAACCTATCTAAATCATCCAACCTTTGGTTTACTTTTTCGCGTTTGCATGGTTGAAGACAACCAGGAACTGTTCACTACCCTTTACGCCCAGCGTCTATTTTTTTTGGTGACGACAGGCTCGAATGGTTTGGCGTTTGAACCGATTAGTCGTTCAGATGCTCGTCATTTGGTGGAAAATCGTCTCCGCATTCTCCGTCGTATGGGTGCATCCAAAGATTTTGAGCAGCTTCAGAAAATTCATAAGCAAACATTCCAGTGAGCAGTAGCGGTTGATTTTTGGATGATTCACTCTCTCTCGTGACTCCCTTATTGCTCATCTCACATCATGACAGGCTCAATTCCAGAACGTATTGCTCAGATTCGCCAACAGCTACCGCCCGACGTGCGGTTAATTGCTGTGACTAAACGAGTATCGGTAGAGGCGATACGCGAAGCCTATCAAGCTGGCGTGCGAGATTTTGGCGAGAGCCAAGTTCAAGAGGCGGCGGCTAAACAGGATGAACTGCAAGATTTGCCTGACATTACCTGGCATTTGATCGGACATCTTCAGAGCAATAAGGCAAAAAAAGCTTTAACTCAATTTCAGTGGATTCATTCCTGTGACAGCCTCAAGTTAGCCCAGCGACTGAATCAATTAGCTTGTGAGTTGGCTGTCACTCCCCAAATCTGTCTCCAAGTCAAAATTATGCCTGATCCCCATAAATATGGTTGGACGATACCGGAATTGCTAGAGGCTTTACCTGAACTGGATCAGTGTAAGGCGTTGCAAATTCAAGGATTAATGACGATTCCCCCGTTGGGATTGTCCCGCCAGGAAACTCTGGGTGTCTTTGAGCGGACTCGGGATCTGGCGAATGAAATTGGACAGCAAAATTGGTCGAATTTGCGAATGCATCAGCTTTCTATGGGAATGTCAGAGGATTACGCCCTAGCCATCCAAGCGGGTGCAACGATGGTACGACTCGGGCGAATTATTTTTGGTGAACGCGGGGATTAAGTCGGTGAGGAATGGAGCGATTAATTAGCATCATGAGTAAGCAACTGCTGTATAGTGCCAAAATAACTCTTATGATATGTATTGTCTTGTAAGTAATCCCTGAGTGTTTTCACCGTTATGGGCATAGAACTACCCGTTTGATTAGAAGCGGGTGTATACTAAGGGCTTACTTTTGACAAGCTCCGGTGGTAGGAAATGTTAGGCGATCGCGGGGTAAGCTAGCCGTTTGCTTGGGGTTTCGGTCTCAACCCGCAAGAGTTAAGAACCGATACCTCAACGAGGGTCGATTCTAGCGTTTCCCGACAAACCCTAAAGTTGTGATGGAGAGTAGATCCAATGAACAATATTTTTAACAAGCTGCGAGATTTTGTGGTCGGTCCTAATGATCCCGAATATGAGTATGAATACGAGGACGTGGATGGTGAGACCTATCAAAATCTCTATCAGCAAGAACCACCTATGC
The DNA here is from genome assembly GCF_040218245.1 of Coleofasciculus sp. E1-EBD-02. Taxonomy (NCBI): domain Bacteria; kingdom Bacillati; phylum Cyanobacteriota; class Cyanophyceae; order Coleofasciculales; family Coleofasciculaceae; genus Coleofasciculus; species Coleofasciculus sp. E1-EBD-02. The sequence goes on from NZ_JAVJQN010000190.1 coordinate 14,163, forward strand.
CAGCGCCTGCGGAGGAAGAACGTCCTCCTCGACGTCGGGTTCGGGAACGTCCTGTTGTAGGATCGGATTCAGGAATGGGAGCGGTAAACATGAATAATGTGATTGGTATGCCGGGAGCGGTAAACGGGATTTCGGAAGTCGCCGTGATTGAGCCGCGTTCGTTTGAAGAAATGCCCCAGGTGATTCAAGCTCTGCGAGAACGCAAGTCTGTGGTTTTAAATCTCACCATGATGGACCCTGATCAAGCTCAACGAGCTGTGGATTTTGTGGCGGGCGGAACTTATGCGATCGACGGTCATCAAGAGCGCATTGGTGAGAGTATTTTCCTCTTTACACCAAGCTGTGTACAGGTAAGTACTCAATCGGGTGTCATTCACGAAGTCGCCGAACAAACTCGTGGGTCACGTTCAGCGCCTCCTCCCAGTTGGACGTCTGAGCCGGAACGTATGGCTCAGTAATTCAATTGAGATTGTCGAACATCGAATGTCGGTTCACGAAAGGAAGGGTGGGTGTCTATCAAACTTGGTATAATCGGCGGCGGGGTAATGGGAGAAGCGATTTTATCCCGCCTGCTCGCACAGCAAGTTTATCGCTCTGATCAGGTACTGGTCAGTGATCCCCAAGCCCAGCGACGAGAGGATTTAAGCCAACGCTATGGGGTTAATGTCACCTCGGATAACGGGGTGGCGGCGGAAGCTGGCGAGGTTTTACTTTTGGCAATTAAACCTCAAGTGTTTAAGGCGGTAGCGAGTAACTTGTCACAGGATGACCAGAATCCCTCAGCTTCCGAAACCCTGCCTCTGGTGATTTCGATTTTAGCGGGTGTATCTTTAGGGAAACTCGAAGCCGTATTTGAGCATCAGCCAGTGATTCGGGCGATGCCCAATACCCCAGCCACAGTAGGAGCAGGAATAACCGCGATCGCACCCGGAAAAACTGTCACCGCTAAGCATCTACAGGTGGCAAAAACCCTTTTGGGTGCAGTGGGTGAAGTGGTGGAGGTGTCGGAATCCTTAATGGATGCTGTTACTGGGTTATCAGGATCGGGACCGGCTTACGTGGCAGTGATGATTGAAGCCTTAGCCGACGGGGGTGTAGCTGCCGGATTACCCAGAGCGATCGCGTCCAAATTAGCACTTTCCACGGTATGGGGAACGGCACAACTGTTACAGGATAAACAACTCCATCCCGCTCAACTTAAAGATCAAGTGACAAGTCCAGGTGGCACTACAATTGCTGGAATTGCTGAATTGGAGCGTTCTGGTTTCCGTTCGGCGCTGATAGAAGCTGTACAAGCCGCTTATCAGCGCTCTCAACAACTGGGTAAGTAGGATCGTCATTCGTCATTCGTCATTCGTCATTCGTCATACTCGCTCCCTTGAGAAGCAAGCTACGTCATTTGTTATACTTGCTTTTCAAGAATTAAGCTACGTCTTATGTCAGGGTTTGCCTGTTCCTATCAGAATCCACTCTCTTTTAAGGAGTGGAGATGTCAATTCATAGACAATAGACGATGCTGCCAAAGTATTCTTGGATTATTCCCATCTATAACGAAGAAGAAACCCTCCAGGAAATGTATCGTCGGATCAGCGCTGTCGCCGATCGCATGGATGGTCTTGTAGAATTCATTTTAATTAATGATGGCAGTCGCGATCGCTCTCTACAGATTATCCGAGAACTGCACCAGCAGGACAAGCGAGTCTGTTATCTTAGTTTGGCACGTAACTTTGGGCATCAGATGGCGGTAACGGCAGGTCTGAATTTTGCCCGAGGTCAGGTTATTGTCGTCCTAGATGCGGATTTGCAAGATCCACCGGAGTTGATCCCCGATATGGTGGAAAAATGGCGGCAAGGTTATCAAGTGGTGTATGCTCAGCGCATTAAACGCCGAAACGAAAGTGTGTTTAAGCGCTTCACTGCTTATGTATTTTATCGTTTACTCAAGTCTCTAGCCGAGGTGGATATTCCCACAGATACGGGTGATTTTTGTTTAATGGATCGGCAAGTTGTAGATTTGCTCAATGCCATGCCCGAACAAAACCGCTACATTCGAGGCTTGCGATCGTGGGTGGGTTTTCGGCAGACTGCCATTCGGTTTGAACGTGATCCCCGTTTTGCTGGGGATGTCAAATACACCTTTCGTAAATCCCTAGGGTTAGCCGTGAACAGTTTAGTCTCGTTCTCTAAAGTACCGTTACGACTGTCCACCTATCTCGGATTGCTGTCGGCGGCGTTAGCTTTATTCATGTCAGTGTTAGTCCTATACTGGCGTTTAGCCTCACCTAATTCTCCCTTAACAGGATTTGCCACGATCGCGATCGCCATTTTCTTTCTGGGATCAGTTCAGCTCATCAGTATCGGCATATTAGGCGAATATATTGGGCGAATTTATGAAGAGGTCAAAGCCAGACCCCTTTACACCTTAGCAGAAGTGGGTGGTTTCCCTGAGCCATCTAGAGACCCAACCCGTTAATTTTGTCAATAGTCTATAAACAATAAATTGATTATGCCCAAAAAGCATAAATATAATTTCAGGTTATCTAAAAATCCTTGGCATCTCTTAATTATTGTATTATTAGTTCTCGGTATATTCTTTCGATTTGCCAACCTGGAACAAAAACCCTATTGGGGTGATGAAAGCCTCACATCACAACGAATTTCTGGTTATACCGATCAGGATTTCCAAGCGGTAATCTTACAAGGCGAGGAAATGAAGGTAGTCGAAATCCAAGACTATCAACGTCCCAATCCCCAAAGAGGTTTACTTGATGCCATAAATGCTTTTGTGAAACATGGCGAACATCCACCCCTCTATTACTTGACGGCACGATTTTGGATGCAGTTATTTCAAAATGTTGTGACGACGCCCAGAAGTTTGTCGGCTGTGATTAGCGTGGTGGCAATGCCTTGCATCTATTTACTGTGTTGGGAACTATTTGAGTCGTCATTAGTCGGATGGGTTGCCATCGGACTTCTTGCGATTTCTCCCCTTCAGATACTCTATGCCCAAGAAGCACGGCAGTACAGCCTCTGGACAGTGACTGTATTATTATCAAGCTGGGCATTGCTGCGAGCCATGCGTCTCCACAGTAAACTGAACTGGGGAGTTTATGCGGTAACTCTGGCACTGGGATTCTATACGCATTTGATTTCTGTAATTGTTGCGATTGCACATGGCATCTACGTGGTTGTCAATGATAGCTTCCGATTTAGTAAAACGCTGATTGCTTACGTGCTGGCATCTTTGGCAGGGTGCTTACTTTTTCTCCCTTGGATTGGGGTGATGATCGCTGATTCACAAGTCGAAAATCCATCTCCAGGCTGGAGCAAAACACCTACACCACTGCCATCGTTAGTTCAAACTTGGCTGGTGAATATTAGCCACATTTTTGTCGATTTAAATGATAGTTTTGTTTATGGGAACTTATGGATTTATGCCCTGACATCCATTCTCGTTTTATACGCTATTTACTTTTTATGTAATTACACGCCCAAGCGGGTTTGGCTGTTTGTCTGTCTATTAATCGCAGTCCCCGCGTTATTTTTAATACTACCCGACTTATTAGAGGGAGGAAGACGCTCGACTCCGCTGCGATATTTTATCCCGTCTTCTTTGGGCATTCAGATAGCAGTTGCTTACCTACTTTCTAGTAAAATTACTCCGAGTATAAATTTGGGAAATTGGCAACAGAAGCTATGGCAACTAATTACAGTGGTTATCGTTTCAAGTGGAGTTTTTTCTGGCATCCTCATATCCCAATCAGATACATGGTGGACGAAAGGTCGAGAATACTATCATACTGAGGTTGCTAAGATTGTTAATCCCACAGACCAGTCCCTGGTTATAGCAACATGGTTCGATATCCGTACTCTCAGTCATTCACTGGCGCCCCATGTTGTTTTGCAAGATATTCGCCCACTGCAAGAGGTGAATTCTGTAGGCAAGGGTTTCAGTAATGTATTCGTGTACCAGTCTAAAGCGACATTGGACTATTTACTTGAAGAAAATCCCAACTATACAATAGACAAAACCTGGACATGGAAACGGCAAACAACTCCGGTTAATACAACTCAAACGACTCTATGGAAATTAAAGATTAGAGAGGAAAATTCTTAACTAAACTATGAATTTACCTTTTACTCATGCTAACCGCAAAACAGCACAGATTCATGCTGCCATATTCTTAGCCAGTGTAATTACAGTCATTGCAGCGCTGACGCTACTGATAGTTTTGGCTCATACAGTGGCGACGACAACGATTCCCTTCGATAGCGATGAAGCTGAACACGCGGTTGATGGTTTGCAAGTTTACCATAGCCTGATTAGGCTCAATCTAGTAGACTTGTTCCAAGCAATTACCAGCCAAGCATTCTACCCGTTTATCAACTCATTCTTCGTTGCGATCGCATACTTGTTGGCTGGAGCTAGTGTTGTCTCCAGTCGTATACCATCAGTATTACTCTTCGCACTTACAGTGTTTGGCTTAAGCTGGCTCACCTTTAGGATTGCTCAACGACAAGAAGACGCCGTGAACCCAGCCGATCAATGGTTTCCCTGGACAGGTGCTATTTTCGCGATCGCCCTCGCTATTACCAGCCCGATTTTTGTCACCAATGCCGTCCTTTGTATGCTGGAAATGACGGGTGCGATGCTAGCCGTTCTGCTAATACTGATTGGGGATCAGATTGATCAAATCCGCCACCAACGTTCCCGCCTGATCGGGATTGCGATCGCGGCTTTCGTGGTCATGGCAATTGTGTTAACCAAATACTCCTTTGGCTTATTCTACATACCTGGACTACTCGCCGCCTTAGTCACCGCCACCAAACCTGGGAAATTGGGTCGTCAAGTCTGGCTAGAAACAACTGTAGTCCTGGGTATCTACGCCGCTGTCTTGGTTTTATGGATTCTGGTCACGGATCGACCAACAATGTGGATGTTCTTTACCAATCACCCCAGCTACGTGGATGTTTGGTCGGTCGAGAATTTTCTCTACTACCCCATTGTCTGGCTTAACGAATACTCAACCAAAAAGCCAGTCGGACTTCTTTCCCTCACCTTCGCCGTCATCGGCGCTGTTCGCTATTGGAAACATCTACCGGTGCGGATTGGGGTTTGGTCTGTTTTGGCTGCAACCGTCGTACTCGGGATTTCAACGACCAACTCTCAACGACATATACTGGTTATCGCACCTGTAATCTGGATGCTGGCTGGACTTGGACTCGTCAAGGTATTGCAATGGCTTGGTCGTAGAACACAGACTCGTCCCTTCGTTGTCGGTACAATCGGATTGATTTGGGCTTTACTGATTGTTTGTGCCATAGAACCTGCTTTACAGCTACAGGCTCGATTGATAAAAGTGTTTGAAGGGTTACCCGTCTATGCCGAAATGCAGGAGTTCGGACTGCAAGAGGTTGACCTAAATCAACCTGTTCTGCTACTCGGATTCAATACTGATCAATATAATCTATTGGCTATTCGCTGGCGTGCCGCCGTACTTTCTGGCAAACGCTTAGAGGATCTAAATATTGATCAGTTTCCCTTTGAACAGCGTGAAATTTATCTGCAGCGCACGGGTCGCAAGCCACAGAAAGTTAGCGTTGATCCCAGCTTTCCCCGCCAACCCTTGGATGCTATTCTCGATAGTGGCTATTACGCTTACATTATTGAGACTCGTAATCTGCAAGAGCAATCCAGCATTCTCCATTCTGAGCAACATTCACTCGACAATTATCCTACGGTTGCCCAGAAATTCTATCCCTGGTTAGTCACGGTCTACAAGATAGAAAATCAAGACCATTCGTTTAATTCGTGAACGGAATCATCAATATGCTGGCTGGCTTACCTTTACTCTCATTATTGCTTCTATTTCTAATTTTCCAGTATCCAGGTCAAGACTGGCGGCGTTCTGTCTTATCCGCAGCGATTGTCTGGGGAGTTTTGATCACGGTATTGACTGAGACGTTAAGTCTATTTAGAGTCTTGACATTTAGTTCAGTCTTAGTCTTATGGCTGATTACAGATATCGCACTCTTGTTTATCTATTATCGACTGGTTAAGAGAGGAAAGCGATCGCTAAATTTCCCTGAACGCCCCAAACTCACCCCAGTCTCACTGGTTTTGCTGGGCGGTGTCGTCTGTATCGTGGCGACAGTGGGTTTAATTGCCGTGGTAGCGCCGCCGAATAATTGGGATTCTATGACCTATCATCTGGCGCGGGTAGTTCATTGGATGCAAAATCGCAGTGTTGCCCATTATCCCACCTACTATTCGGCACAATTAGTTCATCCTCCGTTTGCCGAATTTGTGATCATGCACTTACAGATTCTCAGTCGGGGCGATCGCTTGGCTAATTTGGTGCAATGGTTAAGTATGGTTGGCAGCATTATTGGCGTATCCCTAATTGCTAAACAACTGGGTGCCAATCAACGGGGACAAATTTTTGCGGCGATTTTCTGCGCTACGATTCCGATGGGAATCCTGCAAGCGTCCAGCACTCAAAATGATTATGCTGTCGCTTTTTGGTTAGTTTGTCTTGCCCATTATATTCTGTTGGCATTGCCCGAAAAAAAGATTCCGCTTTCCTTAGTTATAAGTATTGGCGCTAGCTTAGGACTGGCTGTTTTTACCAAGAGTTCAGGCTATATCTATGCCTTTCCTTTAATGGTTTGGTTTTTCCTGGCGAAACTAAACCGCCTACGCTGGAAATTATGGAAACCAATAGGTATCATTACTCTTATATTTTTCAGCCTGAACTTAGGTCATTATTTACGCAACTTTGATTTGTATGGAAATCCCATATCGGTAGCCGAATATTCAGCCGACTATAAAATAGAAGTGTACAGCCTGCCGACATGGATCTCCAATATTATCCGGAATCTTTCTCTCCATGTTGATATCGTTAGATACCTAGGACTACAGGATTTTATTACGCCGATTACGGGGATTAGCCATAAATTAATCAGTATAATTCATTCCGTTTTGGGCGTTGATATGAATGATCCGCGAACAACCTGGCCCCTAAACTCCTATACAGTTCCGGGTCTATCCTTTGATGAAAATGTTGCCGGAAACCCCCTGCATCTATTACTCATTGCTTTAGCGATTATAGTTTTTGTGTTTAACAAGGAATTGAGGACAAAAAACAATGTAATCGGTTATGTCTTGGCATTAATTGGTGGCTTCTTACTCCTTTGTTGGATGCTGAAAATACAACCTTATCAAAGTCGCCACCATCTTTCGCTGTTTGTCCTATTTTCGTCTTTTGTCGGTTTAGTTTTTAACAAAAGCTGGAATCGTCATGTTTTAATAATTATGGCTGTGATTATGCTCGTAGCATCAATTCCCTTTGTGGTTGGTAATAAATACCGACCGATTGTTGCCGAGCAAAATATATTTAATACCAGCCGCAATGAACTGTACTTTGCTAATCGTAAATATCTCAAAGAACCCTATTTGACGACTGCTGATTTTCTCAAAAAACAAAACTGTGAAACGATTGGGTTATCTTTAGGAGGTACAGCCGTACCATCGGGGACGTATTGGGAATATCCATTTTGGGTACTTTTGCAGGAAAACAATTCTAAAACTATTCGGGTTCAGCATATTTTACATCCGGATAATCGCTCGAATGTCAAATCGAAGATATATCCCCACAATAACTTTAATCCCTGTGCCATTATTGCGGTTAGAAGTAGTAAAGAGGAACCCGTTAAAGAAATGGTGGTTCAGAGTAGCACTTATGTCAGCGCTTGGTCAGCTAACTCAGACCAGATAAATGTGTTAGTTAAAGATAGGGGAGAGGTTAAATAATTGGCAATTTCCAACTTATAAATAAGGGCGGATTTTGTTGATATGTTATTGGTGAGATAGGGCGGGTTTTGTTGTTCATTGATTTCAGCAATAGCTGACTTTAGTTCCTAAACCCGCCCCTACAGTTCCTAAACCCGCCCCTACAGTTCCTAAACCCGCCCCTTGATCCTCCTGAATTTACCCACACCCCACACCCCATACCCCACACCCTACACCCTGTCTCCTTTTTGGCTGTCTTACCCGCCCATTGAGGTGTAAGCCTCTGCGCCTTCAGCCGGGGGAGTGTCAATGATTACTGGCTCGATACTCTAGGGCATAGTAGTATCAAGAGGAGTGTTTCCCTATCTTTTCCAGATATTCCGTGATTACCAACTCCGTTGACGCCATTCTGAACCGCGCCTTAGCTGGTGAAGACATTTCTCCAGAGGAAGGTGTGATTCTCCTCCAGCAAACTGAACCGACTGCTGTGGCGGCGATTCAGGAAACGGCTGACCAATTGCGCCATCACCAAGCAGGCGATCGCGTCACCTACGTGATTAACCGTAATATCAACTTTACCAATATTTGTACTCAGCACTGTAGTTTCTGTGCCTTCCGCCGCGATGGGGGTACAGAGGGGGCGTATTGGCTAGATTGGGGGCAAATTCTGGAAAAGACAGAGGATGCAGTACAACGGGGGGCGACGGAAATTTGTATGCAGGGGGGCTTGAACCCGGAAGCCACTATTAATGGTGCGGCTTTACCCTATTATCTGGAATTGGTGAAAACGATTAAGCAAGCATTTCCTCAATTACATCTCCATGCGTTCTCCCCCCAGGAAGTCCAATTTATCGCCGAACAAGATGGATTGAGTTACGCTGAGGTCATTGCCGCACTGCAAGAGGCTGGGGTTGGTTCAATGCCTGGAACGGCGGCTGAGGTTTTAGATGATGAGGTTCGCCGTATCCTTTGTCCGGAAAAGACAAATACGACAACCTGGTTAGAGATTGTGGGAACGGCGCATCGATTGGGAATGCCCACAACTAGCACCATGCTTTCCGGTCATATTGAAACGAACCAACAGCAGATGGGGCATTTAACCAAGTTGCGATCGCTTCAGCAACGAACTCGCGCTCAAGGCTATCAGGGCCATATCACAGAGTTTATTCTACTGCCTTTTGTTGGTCAAGATGCCCCTAAACCGTTGCGTCAGCGTGTGGGGCGAGATCAACCGATTCTCCAGGATGCCCTATTATTAACGGCGGTGGCGCGAATTTTCCTGGGTAATTGGATTCCTAACCATCAACCAAGCTGGGTAAAATTGGGTTTGGCTGGTGCGAAGGAAGCTCTCAGATGGGGCTGTAATGACATTGGCGGCACGTTAATGGAAGAACATATCACCACCATGGCAGGCGCTCAAGGGGGAACCTGTATGGAAGTCGAGACTCTCCAAAAAGCGATTCATGCGCTAGGGCGTCCCTACCAGCAACGCGATACACTTTATCAACCGATACTACCTCAGGTTTCAGATACTGTAGGGGCGCACGTCTGTCATTGATGTCAACTTAAGCTCAAAAGCAGGGGTTGACGGAGCCTGTTCCGAAAGAACGTAAGGACTACAGCGTATTGTAATTGGTCGGTTGGGTTGGCGCATGTTACCCAATAGAATATAGGGCTAAAGCCCTTACTACAAGCCGGCGCGATCGCGTTATGTATGATTGAACTGGATTACTGGGAAATCGCTACTGATTCAGGTTGCTTGGATAAGCGCCCATCTTCCATATAAATAATCCGATCCGCAATATCCAAAATGCGATTATCGTGGGTTACGAGTAAGATTGTACACCCCTGTTGCTTGGCTAAATCATGCATAATATCAACCACATCTCGTCCCGATTTTTTATCCAAGGCGGCAGTGGGTTCATCAGCTAGCACGATTTGGGGACGGCTGACAAGAGCGCGGGCGATCGCGACTCGCTGTTTTTGTCCACCTGATAAATCTGCCGGATAATAATTGATGCGCTCCTCCAAACCAACCTGCTTGAGCATTTCTGCCGCCCGACGGTGGCGTTCTGACTTGGAAAATATGCCATGAACTTCTAACCCCATTTGCACATTCTCAAGCGCCGTTAAGCTGCCGTGTAAGTTGTGGGCTTGGAAAATATAACCATTGTGTCGTCTTGCCTGTACCAAAATATTCTGGCTAGCTTGACAAAGTTCCTGCCCTAACACATTTAAACTGCCTGACTGAGCCGATCGCAAGCCGCCTAATAAAGTCAGTAGCGTGGTTTTCCCCGATCCAGAAGGACCTGTCATAATCACAATCTCGCCAGCAAAAATCTCTAAATTGATATCGAATAACACCTGCTTTCGCAGTTTCCCTGTGCCAAAGTAGTGGTTAAGTTGATGAATATAAATTACGGGTTTATTTGTCATTTGTCATTTGTCATTTGTCATTTGTCAGGGAATAGGGAACAGGGAACAGGGAACAGGGAACAGTGTAAGGTAGAGTGTTGAGTTAACTCACGACTTCCCCATCTCCCCCTGCTCCCTCTGCTCCCCCTGCTCCCCCTGCTCCCCCTGCTCCCTCCGCTTCCCCTGCTCCCCCTGCTCCCTCCGCTTCCCCAGCTTTAAAAAATATCAGCCGGATCAGCCGCTTGGAGTCGGCGAGTCGCGATCGCACCTGATGCACCACACATAATAAATGTCAGCAGAAGCACCAAAATAGTCCGACTCAACGGCATTGCCAAAGGCAGCGCCGTTGCAGCCGCTGTAACTTGATAAGCCGCTAATGCGATCGCTAAACCGGGGATAAACCCTAACACCGATAGAATCAGTGCTTCTTCAAAAATTACTCCTAACAAGTAAGTATTCCGATAACCCATTGCCTTGAACGTGGCATACTCTTCCAAGTGGCTATTCACATCGGTCGAAAGCACTTGGTAGACAATCACCGTACCCACAATCAATCCCATGATCGTACCTAAGCCAAAAACAAACCCAATCGGTGATCTTGATTGAATATAGGCAATCTCAAAATCTACATAACCCTGACTCGTCAGCACCTGCACATCTTCCGGTAACCGCGCCGCTAAAGCATCTCTCACCTGTTCTGGCTCATACCCCGGATGCAGACGAATTAACCCCAAGCTTACCGATCCAGCATCCCGTTTGGGAAATAGCCGCAGAAAGTTTTGATCGCTGGTAATTAATGCGCCATCATCAGCAAAGGATGCACCGACTTGGAATAATCCGGCTATGGTTACGGTTCGCTGTCCAATTTCTGTGGTGGCTGACTCTCCCTGTTGAATCTGGGTAATCATGTCTTGATATTCACCCCGCGAGGCTTGGTCAAATAAAACTGTATCGGGTAGCTGAATCGCGTCGAGTTGCTGATTGACTTCAGGTAAATTAAAGGCAGGGCGATCCGGGTTTTGTCCGATCAGCAGCATGGATGTCTTTTGGCGGGTTTGGGGATTTCGCCATTGTACTGAGCCAAGGTATAATGCATCGGCAGAGGCGACTCCTGGCACGTCTTGAGCTTGATAAAGTCGCCGTCGGGTAAAGGTTCGCAATTGCCCAAAGTTCTGGGCTTGGGTGCTAATTACTACCAAGTCGGCTTGTAGGGTGCGAGGATATTGGGTGTTGGTTCTGTATAGGGCAGCAGCAAACCCCAGTTGCATAAAAATCAGCACATCGGCAAACGTAATACCTGCGATCGCGGTTAACAGCCGCATTCGATCATGTTTAAGCTGAAGTAACCCTAGGGGAGTGCGCTGTTGTAATGTTTTGATGAAGCCAAGCATGGTTTCTGATTAGGGGTTGCTGAATAAGGATTGTGGTGAGGGGGAGCAGGGGAAGCTGGGGAAGCTGGGGGAGCTGGGGGAGCTGGGGGAGCTGGGGAAGCTGGGGAAGAAAAAATTAACTTAGAACTTATCCGAGCCGTCTTGGGAGAAGTTGGATGTACTACATCGAGTTGAAAAACGCTGTAGGGGCGCAAGGCTTGCGCCCCCACCCTTTTCCCTCATGCTTATGAGAAACGCAATAACTGAGACAAAGAGTAAAAATGAATTCCGAATCTGAAAATCATTCCCTCCAGGCACTTAATTCTCTATTAAATAGATATTCTGAGCCGGAAAAAGTTACACAAGTCTTAAACATTGGCTATAGAATTATTGATTTGGTCATGCCAGTAGCAAATCGTTTGGACGTTACTATGAAAAATACATTAACCAATATATGCCAGATATGCCAAGATCATACAATAACAAGGTAGAAATGCTGGTTGATTTAGCTTGTGCATTTTGGCAAGAAAGACAACTTTAAACTTATGTCATCAAACATTAAAAATCTATCTATGTTCAGCATCTGTTCTACCGAGTTGTCCTGCTTGTTGCGCTGTTGTTGCCTGGAAACCACTAGATTGCAAAAGACTGGCGACCAATACGTCAACATCTTCGTCCAAATAAACATGAATAAAAATATCAGTCATAGGTTCCGAACTCGTGGATCAATTAGTTCGTCTGGAATACGGTTACGCTCAATGTATTCATTGATTTCTGCATGATAATCCAGATAATAGCTGAGTGCATCAAATACCTGTGATAGCGTAAGATGCGGCAACCGCTGAGGAATTTCCTCCGGCGAAACTCCGATACGCCACATTTCCACTATTGCCCTGACTGGTGTGCGGGTGCCTTTGATAATGGGTTCGCTATTGAGTATTTCGTCATTTCTGACAATGTGACAATGATCTGTTAACCTTACCATTAATGATTACTCCGTGAAGGGTAAACCTCAGATCAATTTTAGCTTGACAATGCTTTCTGAGGGTAAATTCATGGGAATCATTGTAGTGCGAGCATCTTGCTCGCTACCCATTCCCAATTTAAATGCATGACCGCTTAATTTACGTAAAGTCTTGCTGGAGCATAGTGTCGCACTTTAAAATGGTACAATAACAAGCTAAAAAGGCTAGTTGATTTAGCTGGTGTGTGAAATTTGGAAAAAAATATTTTTATAGGCACGTTTAAGTCTATGTCATCAAACATTGAAACTCTATCAAAATCAGAACAAGACGTTCAATCTAGTCCTTCTACGTTTCGCCTTTCTCCCTTAATTCGGATTACTCTTTTGAGTCTATACGTGGCGCTAACGGTACCTCTACCCTTTTTAGCTCAAGTGTCTGATGCTCCCGTACCGCCAGCATTGTTACTGTGGGGAGGGATTGGTTTGGGATTATTAGCGCTGTATGGGGCGTTGAGTGAACGAGTCATTGTGGATAATGAGAAAATTCAGGTGACTTATCCTAAATGGGTTCCTCGTTTTTTCCGTAAAGGTTGGGAGTTACATTGGACAGATGTTAAAGATTTAAAAATGCGGACGACGGGACAAGGGGGATTGGTTTACTATTTTGTAAGCCAGTCATCGGAGCAGGCGTATTTACTACCGATGCGTGTGGTGGGTTTTGCTCGGTTAGTTAAGTTGGTGGAAACGTATACAGGTATTGATACTACCGATATCCGTCCATTGGCACAACCCTGGATGTATCTCATTTTGTTAGGATTGACGCTGTTGCTATTACTCGTCGATGGTTGGACAATTTGGACGGTTTTTAGTCAAGGTTTGATCGCTTGAAATTTTCAACCAATCCGACGGTTCGAGGGACGTGATACATTTAAGTGCAGTAGACTTTATCGGTTTTATGGGCGCACGTCGGTTATTGGTGTAAACTTAAGCAAAAATTTGCAATACCTTGATTTTACCCCACCCTAACCCTCCCCTTGTCAAGGGGAGGGAACTGGAATAGGTTTAAGTTGACACGAATCATATCGATGCCCCCTAAAAATACTAATCTATCAGTTTTTTAGTCTAATATAAAATGAATTCAACTCAAGACTATATGCATAATTTTGCTATAAAAAAGCAAAAAATTATGGAGTTGGTTAATGCATTAATTAATAAACAGAAAAGTGTTGATGGATCGTCAAAATCTCGCCAAAAGATTCTTGACGAGATTTCTAATATTTTAGTTTTTATTCAACGGATTGAAAGACTAAGTATAAAAAAGAAGCAAATTGACCGAGGACATGAACCCAGAGTTCTAGAACTTACCAGTATCGTTGAAGTTTTGATTCCAGCGATTCAATCGGTTGTGGATGACAAAGCGGGTATTTCTCTGGTCAAACAGACCCGAATTAGGCTGTTGCGATCGCTCCGCCGACACGAACCATTTTTCCTAATCCTTAGACGCTCGATTCTTAATAGTTTTATCGATATTTACTATTTGGATTCAGTCCCGACCAAAGTCATTATTGGACTATGCTTTCCCTTTTCGTTGGCAGGGATTATTGCGCTAATTTCTTCCGTTTATTTTTTGAATTATGAAACTCAAATTTCAGAACTATCCCAAGTTAGTGAATCTTTAGAGAAAATCAGTAATGAACGTGAAGAAATAAAACAAAGTTTAGCAGGTATGGAGACACCACAAAGAAGGTTAAGTTCATTAGGTGCGGACAGCCGTCCAGCTCCGATGGAAGAAAGAATCCGCGAGATTGAATCAACGTTGACATCCCTTGAGAATCAGGTCAAGGAAGAACTTCAATTAATGCAAGCAGAAAATCAATCCGCTAAACAATTAACTATCACCTTGCCTTTTGGTTTGGAAACGATTTCTTTATCGCCAGAAGATTCTCAAATTATTTTCCGAGTTTTTGTGGTTGGCGCATCGGGAGCGTTGGGAAGTGTAGTCAGTATTTTAATTCGACTGAAGGAGTTTGATGTAGAGTTTCGAGAAATCCTCGATCCAGTTATTCCCTTTTTAATCGGGGCGTTTAAGCCAATTATTGGGGCATCATTTGGTGTTTTTATGTACACCCTAATTAGTTCTGGACTGATTCCCCTGGATACGAACCCAACAGAGGCTACGGGTAGAAAAGAAGAATTATTTTATTTTGCGATCGCGTTTACCGTGGGATTTAGTGAACGGTTAGCCAAAGATGTGATTGCCCGGGCGGAAACGACGGTAAAACTGGGAAACGTTAAAGAAATCCGAGAAATAAGAGAAATAGAGGAATCAGGAGAACAGTAAGTAACCATGAACAGTAAGTAACCATGAACTCGCCCACGGTATCTGATGATTCATTATCCCCGGCGCTGGCTCAACTCCAACTCAAACAAGTGAGTTTGGTTACATCAGCCAAAGGCGCGATTCCAGCGACGCCTATTCTCAGCGATATTTCCTTTGACGTGGCTAGAGGCGATCGCATAACCTTAATTGGTCCATCGGGTGCGGGAAAAAGTTCACTGCTGCGGCTGTTGAACCGATTGAGTGATCCCACCAGCGGTACGATTTATCTGGATAATCAAGGGATTCACACCATTCCCGTGTTGCAGTTACGACGGCAAATTATGCTGGTTTCCCAAGAACCCAAGCTACTCGGAATGACAGTACGGGAGGCGATGGCTTATCCGTTGGTGTTACAGCAGCTAGGAAAATCCGCGATCGCCCAACGGATTGAAACCTATCGGGAACGGTTGCACATCCCCAATGATTGGCTCGAACGCACCGAATTACAACTTTCCGTCGGACAACGACAACTGGTGGCGATCGCACGGGCTTTAGTTTGTCAACCCAAAATTATCTTACTGGATGAACCGACATCCGCCCTTGATGTGGGGACAGCTTCTCATGTTTTGGGTGTCTTGGCTGACATGGTGAAGCAGGATCAGATTACGGTTTTAATGGTCAATCATCAGTTAGACATGGCTCAACTGTTCTGTAATCGAGTATTGTATCTACAAACAGGTCAACTAAGGCAAGATAAATCCGCGACTAATTTGGACTGGAACCTGTTACGAGAATCCCTAGTTCAAGCCAAAGCACAAGCGACTGAAGACTGGGAAGAAGAAGAGTTTTGACCCTTCGCTTCCCTCAAGAGAACCCAATACCGCTCGGTTAAGAGGAGCAGAGGAAGCAAGGGAACCTGGTTTGTCGGGGCGGGTTTAGGGACTTTCTGATCGCGATTGATGGTAACGTTTGTACAAAACCCGCCCTGACTAAATTGTGCAGTGAACCTCCTTGTCGCTATATACCTGTTATCAACCTTTGCTCCTCTCCATCCCAGAACACTATTGTCGCCCAGCGGTACTCGCGGCTGCGGGTGCGACACGGGAGTGAGACGCCGGATAATGATTATTGGCTTCTCCTCCAGTTGATTGGCTGCGTTCCAGCATTTCTGGATTAAATCGATAACCCACATTCCGCACCGTTTGAATTAAACTCGGTTGTCGGGGATCAGTTTCGATTTTTTTCCGCAACGAGAGGACATGGGTATCAATAGTGCGGGGATTGTCAATCGCATCGGGCCACGCTCGACGGAGTAACTCAGAACGACTTAATGGTAATCCTTCCGCTTGGGTTAAGACGTAGAGTAAACTAAACTCCTGAGGCGTTAAATCAACAAACTCCCCTTTGTAACATACCCGGCGCTGGACTAAATCAATTTTGAGATCACCATATTCCAGCGTCATTGGCACAGCCGTGGTTTGGATGCGGCGAATCAGCGCCTCAACTCTTGCCAGAAACTCCTGCATCCCAAAGGGTTTAGTTAGATAATCATCGGCACCCGCTTTTAACCCTTGGACGATATCGACCTCGTGATTACGGGCAGACAACATAAATATTAATGATTGTCGCTGCTGATGAATCCAGCGGCAAAACTCTACTCCGTCACCATCAGGTAAGTCAGAGTCTAGAACCACAAGAGTGGGTTGGCGATTGTAGAACGTTTCTCTGGCTTGATAGAGGCTGGCAGATTGATAAACCCAATAGCCAGCTTGCTGTAAGTGCCAACCTAGCAGCGATCGCAAATGGGGATTCCCCTCGATAATCTGAATACAAACCGATGCTCCCACGGCATTTTGTTTCCTTTTTCGGCATTGTTGCTTAGGTTAACAAAGCTAATGTCAAGATTTTGTAACAACTGTTACTGTGATGGCTGAGGGGGCGGGGTGTCGGGTGTCGGGTATGGGGTGTCGGGTGTCGGGTGTCGGGTGTGGGGAAATTTTGCTTTCAACTTCAGTTAACACCAACGCTTACCTGCTGCTTCAGGTGTGACATTTTGTGATACGCTTAATTTCCAAGCATGCATCTGAGCCAATCTATTGCTATCATCCTCTGCGTTACCTCTGTATATTAATATTATGTCTATGTCAAAAAAAGCTCTTCCGACCCGGGGACAGTTGGAACGCCGCCTCTCTCAAGGAATACAATCACTCTACCGTGAGCAACTTGGACATCAACCGGGCAAAATAACAACCAGTATTCAAGGTGATAGAGTTACGCTAATTCTGGAAGATGCTGTAACTCAGCCGGAGCAGTTACTTGCTAACCAGGGAGACAAAGACCTAACGGAGAAGGTGCGCTCAGATTTAGATGCTGCCATCAAGCCTCAATTGAGAGAGCGAATCCAGAAAATTTTGGGAGTAGAGGTGGTTGATTTGCTTAGTGATACCACTCTAGAAACTCAAAGGGAGGGAATCATCGCTGTACTAGCTGAGACTCCTCAATTTCGCTGTTCGGGTTCAGCCGCACAACAGCCAACTCATCAAGCTTCTTAAGACGTTAGTGATTATCATTTGTCATTTGTCATTTTTTCAATAAAACCTCTATGGCTTACGATTATTAGAACCTAGATTGTTAATTCTAAAAATTTACGTTGACAACAATTAATATAAATAAATGCCAAATAATGGCAAATTATTTAGAGAAAGCCTTAAAATAATCCTTATTGAGATAAATTATGAAATTTAAACTGGGCTGTCAATTAAATTATAGTATTGCGGCAAGCAGCACTTTTATTTTTAATCTCAGCGTTGTTGAGAAAAAACATCAAAAAATCCTGCAAGAAAGCTTGCAAATTGAACCATCATTGGATTATGAGGAGTATGTTTCTCCTCGGATGGAAAACCGATATCTACGATTCTATGTACCCCAAGGTAACTTACAGGTGTCCTATCAAGCAACTGTGGATTTATTTTATCGGGATGAAGACCCCAGTTCGATTCCGGAAAATCCTCCGGATAAGTTACCGTTAGAAACGTTACATTATCTCTATCCATCACGTTACTGTGAGTCAGATCGGCTGATGCGTCTGGCACAGAATGAGTTTGGTAATTTGATTCCTGACTATTCCCGCGTCACGGCTATCTGTAACTGGATTTACGATAATGTCACCTATTTATCGGGTAGCACGAATCAACATACCTCGGCTTATGATACCGTGACAGAACGAGCAGGGGTTTGTCGAGATTTTGCCCATTTGGGAATTGCGTTTTGTCGGGCGTTGAATATTCCGGCTCGATTTGTGACGGGATATGCCTATAATTTAGAACCGCAAGATTTTCATGCCTATTTTGAGGCGTATTTAGGCGATCGCTGGTATTTATTTGACCCTACCCGACTCGCCCCCTGTAATGGCTTAATTCGGATTGGGATTGGGCGCGATGCGGCTGACGTAGCCTTTGCTACTATTTTTGGTAATGTTCAGATGGACTATAAAGAGGTTTTTGTCGAAGCGGTTCCGGATCAGGATGGAAAAACGCCTGAACTCCCCGACTATACCAATCGTGCGATCGCGTTAATATAATACATTTCAAATAAGATTCTTTTTTATGTCAGAAAGTTTTACCATGACCGTTAAAGGATGAATTGGAGAAGGCATAAAGCCGCAACGTTCCACGTAAAAATTTTTCACATTCTCGTTAAGGGCATGAATTAGAATCGCTCTAATCCCTAGTATCTCTGATGCTTGTAGAGTACGCTTTACGGCATCTTTGATCATTCCCATACCAATCCCCTTTCCTTGATGACGAATATCAACAGCCAGTCTACCCATTACTACGACTGGGATTGGATCGGGCATATTTCTTTTGATTTTGCCTGGAGATTCAATATGGGAAACCTGACCATTAGCTAGACAGTAGTATCCTACTACTTTGTTTTCCCAGCAGACTACATAAGTGCGTGATGAACCAAGGGTTTCATTGTTAAGAGCGCGTGTTTTTAACCATTGATTTAAGCTTGTCTCGCCACAATCAAATGACTCTAGATCATGGGTTGGTTGAATATGTTCCGGTGGGGTATACTTCATGAGGTAATTACCACAGAATAATAATTATTCCCAAGGAGATTTTACCTGAAGCAATTGATGTAACTTTTCGTTTTTCTCTGGTGGCAGATCAAGAGCTTGATTAAAAGCCTTCCACTGGTCATCATTAAGGCGGAACAATCTCCAATCTAGCAATGCCTCTTCTGCGGCTCGATAGGCTGCGTCTAACATAAAAGCACTCCGAGTCTTGCCACAAACAGATGCCGCTGTGTCTATGAGATCAAGCTGATTGGGTTCAACTCTCATATTGACGACAAGGGAGCGCTTGTCTTTATTGGTTTTATCAAGAAACGCCATAGTTGCTCTTACTTTATAGTTTGATGATGTTAGCTATGTGTGTACATTGTATATACAAAAAGCATGATAGTCAACGACTATAGCACTATGGAGATGCGTTAGGATATCAGTTGCTCCCAATAGGCAACAGGCAACAGTCAAGAATGTCCCAACCTGAATGGTACTGACTGGTATGCTGGTGGGCAATGCCCACCCTAGGGAATATCAAGGATTTCGGCGATCCAACAAGTTCATCGCAATGATCGCCGACTAATTCCACTCACCCAATCCACGAGAATTGTCAGCATAATTAAACAGGCGATAGTGGTAACAATACCGGGCGCGTCAAAACTACTCAATTGTTCACTCAATAACCGCCCTAACCCACCCGCCCCCACTAATCCCACAATTACCGTTTCTCGCATACAGACTTCCCAACGGTACAGACTATATGCCAGAAAACGGGGTAATGTCATTGGTAGCACCCCATATAAAAACACCAACTTAGCGGGGGTTCCCTGAGCTTTTAAGGCTTGTAATGGAGGTTGGGGGAGATTTTCCGTCACTTCTGCCATCAGCCGCCCTAAAATTCCCAAATTGTGCAATCCCAACGCGATCGCACCCGGTAAAATACCTGGAAAGAAGATAAACAGCGCCACTAACGCCCAAATTGGTGCCGGAATTGCCCGACATACCAATAAAATCGCCCGTGTGAGTAAAAAGGTAATCCATACCCAAATCGTCTCGCCTCGCCCTCTTCCATGACGACTGGGATTGAGTAATCCTCCAGGTAGGAAAAAATTACGAGTCGCCGGAAATGAGAGTAAAATGCCACCCATACCCGCTAGTGCGATCGCGAGAATAGACATGGATAGGGTTTGGGTTGATAATCGGACTAATTCTGGCAATTGTTCCCAACTGATATCCGGTGGAAAGGATACGGTTATCGCATCCACCAATAATTTCCCAGTGCGGGGTGACCAAAGTTGAGTAAAGTCAGGATGGACATACCAAAAGCAAAAGGGAATGAGTAGCGCCCCGCCGATACCCGCCAGAGTAATCAACGGATCACGCTGATATAATTTCCTTTGAGACGTAGAACCGTGATCAGCATTTAAATCCAGCCGACTGCTACAGCCTAAGCGATCGCGTAACCAAGCGCTACTGAAATCAACCATCCCATTTAAGATAAATAGGGCATAGAAAAACGTCCACAACTGTTGATAACGTAGCGACTGTAAACTCAAGAAAATCTCATATCCTAATCCCCCAGCCCCGATAATTCCCAATACCGCCGCCGAACGAATCGAACATTCAAAGCGATAAAACGTATAGGAGAGAAGATTTAAGAAGGCTTGGGGAATCAGCGTATACAGAAACGCGGTTAACGGTGCAACCCCACTATTCAGCAGCGTGATTAGCGGTTGACGGGGCGTCTCATCCAGAATTTCGGCAAAAACCTTCGCCACTACTGCCCCAAAGGGAAGCGCGATCGCTAAAATGGCGACTAAGGGATCAAGTCCCCAAATATTCACAAAAAACAATCCCCAGAGCATTTCGTGAATCGCCCGGGGAACCGCCAACAATCCCCGCAAACTCACCCAAATTTTGGCGGAATGTCTCTCGATTGAACCCTGGGAAACCGCTAACCACCACACCTCTGAGGTAAAAATTCCGCCAACGATTCCCAGCACCACACTGAGAAACGTACCACAGACGGCATAGGCTAATGTGGTAAGCGTCGCCTCTAAGGTTAATTGGAGAAACTCAAGGCTTAACTCCGGCTGTAGACTAGCTTGGAGAAATCGCCCCAATAAGGAAAATCCACCTGGATTCAAGATATCTTGTCCCCAGATACCCGCCTGGTAGAGAGAAAGTGCGATCGCGCCGATAAATACTAATCCCCAAACCGTTTGTGGGCTGAGAATTGGGGGACGAGATAAGGGCTGACGTTTCACAGGATGATGATCGGGAAGCTGGGGAAGCGGAGGGAGATAGGGAAGATGAGGGTGAGTGTCAAAACTGCCGTTTTTCTGTCTTTAGTATGAAGAAAATTGTAGGGGTTTATTGCCACTATGGGAAAGTATGCCCAGAGTCTCACCAACCGCTTAGGGTTGAAACCCAAGACTAAAATCCCAAGTCAGCCTTAGCTGACTGAATAAGAGTTTTAGTCGTCTTGAGACGACTTGTGCTTTTAGCCAAAAACTTGATTTCTTGGCGGGTGTCGGGGCTTATTGACAAAGGTGCAAGTATCGGGTATTGCCCATTTCCTAGTTCCCTGTTCCCTATTGCCTTTAAAGACTATTATGCCGTTATTAAAAATGAAACTACACCTCAGCAAACTGCGTCAAATCCTAGCCTTGTTTTTAATTCCAATTTGCCTAGTTTTCGGATTAGCGATCGCAGACAATAATAGCGCAGCCTTAGCCACCCCTCTAACGCCTACAGCCCAATTAACCCCAGCCCATCCCCAATCTGAGAAATCTGTCGATTTAGACAAAGGGAGTGAGCAAGCGAAAAAGGCATCAGAAAAGGCATTTGAGGGCTTAGAGACAACCAAGGAATTGATCGGCAAAACCGAGAAAAGAAAACAGGCGATTGAACATGGACGGAAAAAGGCAAGCCGTAAACTAGACTCGATGGCTGAAAAAGCCGAAAAAGCTAAAAAATCAGAAGAATCCTTGAACCACACCGAAAAACTAACCCTTGATCGGATAACTGACGGTAAATAATCCAGTTAAATCGGGCGCAAATCTTTGCGCCCCTCCGGTTTCGCGGCTTTTACCATTGAGTCGGGCGCACGTCTATGCGCCCCTACGGTTTCCTGGATGATTTGTCCTGATCAGATCCCCGACTTATTCCAGAAATCGGGGATCTAATTAATTGGCGTTTATCCTACGGCGCAAACCCCACCAATTGAGGCTTGTATGTCTGAATCGCCTTCATGTACTGCGCCCGTTCAAAGCCACTTTCATCAGGACAGTTAATCTGACTCATGCTACCCTGCATCTGCTTGATGGACTCATATTCATGTTCCTCCATCCAATGGCGCACCTCTTGCTCAATCTCTTGCAGATTACCAATCCCATGACGCAGCAGTACACTGACGATTTCCGTCACTTTTGCCCCTGCCATCATCATTTTGATCACATCCTGCCCTTTATGTACCCCACTGGTAGCAGCAAAATCCACCGACAAACGACCATACAAAATCGCAATCCAGCGCATGGGTAAGCGCATCGCTTGCGGTGTACTCAGCAAGATATTGGGTGAAACTTCCAACTCCTCAATATCAATATCCGGCTGGTAAAATCGGTTGAAAAAGACCAAACCATCCGCACCCGCCTCAGTTAACCGCTTCGCCATATTTGCCATATTGCTAAAGAAGGGACTGAGTTTAATCGCAACTGGAATACTCACCTCAGATTTCACCGCTTGCAGAATATCAAGATAATTCTGCTCAATTTCCGCCCCCGTCTGATCCATATCCGTGGGGATGCTGTAGATATTCAACTCCAGCGCATTCGCCCCCGCCTGCTCAATTTCCTTGGCGTAGTGCGTCCAGCCGCCCACGGTAGCACCATTAAGACTAGCGATGATCGGCATATTTACCGTCTCTTTTGCCTTGCGGATATGCTCTAAATATTGCTCTGAACCCACATGAAAGACTTCCGCTTCCGGGAAATAGGTCAGGGCTTCGGCAAAACTTTCGGTACCATACTCTAAGTGATGGTGTAACTCCAACTTTTCTTGGCGCAGTTGTTCTTCAAATAAGGAATGCAGCACCACAGCCGCCGCGCCTGCATCCTCCATGCGCTTGATATTGTCAACATCTTCGGTCAAGGGTGCCGCCGCACCAACGACGAGTGGCGATCGCAATTCTAACCCTAAATATGTTGTTGTCAGATCCATCCGTTTAAACCTCTCAATTCTTTATGGGTAATCCTGTGGCGGGGTGTAGAGACGTAGCATGCTACGTCTCTACACTATTAATTAGGTATTCGTCGGTTCCTTAACCTCCCCACCTGTTTGGGTTGTCTGACCATTTCCATCACCGTTGTGGGTGTCCAACTGACGGGCTGCCAGATATTGGTACATCTGCCACCGAGTCTGCACATCCTGTTGCGCTTCTCCTAGAAGACGTTTAGCATCTTCTGGCTTACTCTTGGTCAGCATCTTGAAGCGGTTTTCTTGATACATGGATTGTTCCACTGGGAATTTCGGACTCCGCATATCCAGTTGCAGCGGATTCTTCGCTTCTTTGACTAAATCTGGATTGAAGCGATACAGCAACCAGCGCCCGGACTCAACCAACGCCTTGTGATGAGACATGGATGTGGTCATATTAATCCCATGGGCAATACAGTGGGAATACGCCAGGATTATAGATGGACCATCATACGCCTCCGCTTCTAAGAACGCCTTCAGCGTATGTTCATCCCGCGCCCCCATTGCCACACTGGCAACGTAGACATTCCCGTAGGTCATGGCAATTAACCCTAGGTCTTTCTTGGGTGCCGGTTTACCTGCTGCGGCGAACTTCGCCACTGCGCCCCGTGGGGTAGCTTTGGACGCTTGACCACCTGTATTGGAATACACCTCAGTATCCAACACCAGAATATTCACATTGCGACCACTGGCAATCACATGGTCTAAACCACCGTAACCAATATCATACGCCCAGCCGTCACCACCGATAATCCAGACACTCTTCTTAACCAGGTAATCGGCTAAACTCAACAACTGCTTGGCTTCAGGAGAGTTCATCCCTTGCAGCTTCTGCTTGAGTTGCGCCACTCGTTCCCGTTGTTCCCAGATATCGGCTTCGGATTTCTGGTCAGCGTTAAGAATGCCACCGACTAAGTTATCGCCAATCTCACCCGCTAAAGTTTGCACTAACTCAGCGGCAAATTGGGTGTGTTTATCAACGGAAACGCGGAAGCCAATGCCAAATTCAGCGTTATCTTCAAATAAGCTATTCGACCAAGCCGGTCCACGCCCTTCTGCATTCTGTGACCAAGGCGTAGTCGGTAGGTTTCCGCCGTAAATCGAGGAACAGCCTGTGGCATTTGCCACCAACATGCGATCGCCAAATAACTGAGTCACCAGTTTCAGATAGGGGG
Source organism: Coleofasciculus sp. E1-EBD-02 (assembly GCF_040218245.1). Taxonomy (NCBI): domain Bacteria; kingdom Bacillati; phylum Cyanobacteriota; class Cyanophyceae; order Coleofasciculales; family Coleofasciculaceae; genus Coleofasciculus; species Coleofasciculus sp. E1-EBD-02. The sequence goes on from NZ_JAVJQN010000190.1 coordinate 38,525, forward strand.
TTTCCCCACAACCGGCACAAGCACCGGAGAACTCAAACAGGGGTTCCTGCCATTGCTGCTGACGGATGCGGTCTAAATTTAAGGAACGGCGATCGGGATTAGGAATATCTAAGAAGAAGTCCCAATTTTGCTGTTCTTGATCCCGCAACGGTAACTGGGATTCCATGTTAATCGCCTTCAGCTTGGGCTGAGACTTATTCTTCGCCGGACAAACATCGACACATATCCCGCAACCGGTGCAGTCTTCTACCGCCACCTGAATCGTAAATTTCTGTCCCTCATACTCTTTATCACGAGTATCGATAGACTTAAAAGAATCTGGGGCATTTTCTAACACCTGCGGGTCATAAGACTTGCCTCGGATCACCGCATGGGGGCAAACCATGACACATTTGCCACACTGGACACAGACATCGGGGTCCCAAACGGGGACTTCTAATGCCACATTGCGTTTTTCCCATTTGGTTGTACCAGTGGGGAATGTCCCATCTACGGGCATGGTACTCACGGGTAGGTCATCGCCACCCCGCGCCATCATCTTACCTAACACATCCCGAACAAAGGCTGGGGCGGTGTCGGGAACCGGGGGACGCATATCTACAGTACTGTCCAAGGTGTCTGGCACTTGCACTTCATACAGATGTGCCAAAGCATTGTCCACCGCCTCAATATTCATGCGGACAACTTCTGCACCCTTCTTACCGTAAGTCTTTTCGATGTACTGCTTAATTTTGGCGATCGCTTCTTCTTTGGGTAAGATATTCGCCAGTTCAAAGAAGCAGACTTGCATCACGGTGTTAATCCGTCGTCCCATCCCACTGCTAACTGCCACTTGGTTAGCGTCAATGACATAGAACTTCAAGTTCTTGTTGACAATTTCCTCTTGCACTGGACGAGGCAGTAGACCCCAGACTTCATCGGGTCCAAAGGGACTATTTAGTAAGAAGGTGGCACCAGGGGCAGCACTACTGAGGACGTTCAATTTTTCCAGGAACAGCCACTGGTGACAAGCCACAAAGTTGGCTTGGCTAATCTGGTAGGTTGAACGAATCGGTTCTGGCCCAAAGCGCAGGTGAGAAACGGTAACAGCACCGGATTTCTTGGAGTCGTAAACGAAGTAGCCTTGGGCGTAGTTATCAGTTTCTTCGCCAATAATTTTGATCGAATTCTTATTCGCGCCAACAGTACCATCTGACCCTAAGCCATAGAACACACAGCGCACCACGCTTTCCGGTTCCGTGGAGAAGTTGGGATCGAAGGAGAGGCTGGTATTGGTCAAGTCATCGTTGATGCCAATGGTAAAGTGGTTCTTCGGTTGATCTGCCGCCAGGTTATCGAAAATCCCCTTAACCATCGCGGGGCTAAATTTCTTGGAGGATAAGCCATAGCGTCCACCGACAACCTTGGGTTTAGGTGTATCGGCTTCCCAGGCTTCCTGAACGGCTGTCACCACATCCAAATACAGGGGTTCGCCACCGGCACCGGGTTCTTTGGTGCGGTCTAGGGCAGCGATACTCTTGGTGGTAGCAGGCAGCGCTTTAACCAACTGCTTCATATCAAAGGGGCGATACAGCCGCACTTTGATCATCCCCACTTTTTCACCCTGTTTGTTCAGGTAATCCACGGTTTCATGGGCGGTTTCTGTACCAGAACCCATGAGGATAATCACTCGTTCGGCATCAGGGGCACCGTAATATTGGAACAGTTCATACTTGCGCCCAGTGAGTTCGGCAAATTTGTCCATGGTGTTCTGGACAATTCCCGGACAGGCGTTGTAGTAAGGATTAACGGTTTCCCGTGCTTGGAAATAGACATCTGGGTTTTGGGCGGTGCCTCGCAAGACGGGGCGATCCGGGGTTAGACCCCGCGCCCGATGTTCCATCACCCGTTCATCGTTGATCATTTCCCGCAGATCCTCTTCTGCCAGGAGTTCAATTTTCTGAACTTCGTGGGAGGTGCGGAAGCCATCAAAGAAATGGATAAAGGGAATGCGGGATTCTAGGCTGGCGGCATGGGCTATCAATGCCAGGTCATGTGCCTCTTGGACTGATCCCGACGCCAACAGACCAAAGCCTGTAGCACGACACGCCATCACATCTTGGTGATCCCCAAAAATGGACAGGGCTTGGGCGGCTAGCGATCGCGCGGCGACATGGATCACGGCTGAGGTCATTTCCCCAGCGATTTTGTAGAGGTTGGGCAGCATTAACAGCAAGCCTTGAGAGGCGGTGAATGTGCTGGTTAATGACCCTGCCTGCAACGCACCATGAACCGTACCTGCCGCCCCTGCTTCACTCTGCATTTCAATGATTGAGGGAACAGTACCCCAGAGGTTCTTGCGACCTTCTGAAGACCAGGCATCTGCCCATTCTCCCATGGGTGAAGCGGGGGTGATCGGATAAATGGCGATCACTTCATTGAGTGGGTAGGCAACGCGAGCTACCGCTTCGTTTCCGTCTAGAGTTGCAATCGTTCGTTTCGTCATAGTTACAAACCTTTTTGGGTTGCTGGGTAATCTTTTTTGTTTGGGGCGCTAAACTTCAACTTAATTCTTTATCTATTGCAAATCCCCTATCAATTTCGTCTCTTCCACTACAAAACGTCAATTTTCTTGGCAATCGAATTAGCATAAATTTTCCAATTGAGTCCTTCTTTGAACAACGTCAATGTTGTTTTTTCTAGGCGGACATAAATCGACTTTCAACCCCAGGCTATATGGCTGACGGTCGTTTCCGGGATTCCTTAACGGTCTTTTAACCTTCCCGCCTTCTTCCGAATACTCTTCTATTATCTAACAAAAATTTAGTAATTTAGGTAATCTAACTTTTTTTTAATTTATTTAAGACTTTGGCAACTCCCTACCTTAAAATAATCTAAATAATAAGCTGTATTAGTTTTTACAAGCTGGGAGATTTTAACTTAATTAAGTATTAGTACAAAATAATTAAGAAATATTTCATTTCGTAAATATTTCTCAGCGTCTCAGCCATTGAGGGAGATGGGCAAAAAAAAGAGTTCCCTGGATCAACCCGTTCATCTGATTGGTCGCAGTACGGCAGAATTGCTAGACTAGCGCTATACTCGCCGCTATCGGCAACGAGTGCGATCGCTAACTCTGCTGGGTGTCGGTGTGTCCGCCGTCGCTAATTCAGTCATCGCTGGGATTGGGCTAAGTTTAAACTATACTCTATATCTTGACCACACATTCCAGAATTAATTGTGAGACTAGTTCTTCAAGTTCTAACTATCAACGATGAGTTGAAAGACTTTGAGCTGCTGTTTCAACTTTGGCAGCAAGTCAACCAGACAGACTTGGAAGTAGTCTTCGATTTCTCTGGATGCAGCTTTCTACGACAAAATGCTGTAGCTTTTATAGGTGGGTTAGCCCGCTTAATTGAATCCCAGGGGCGTAAGGTTAGCTTCAAGTGGGATACACTTTACAATCCAATCATGATAAATCTTCAACAAAATGGTTTCATGCACATCTTTGGGGAGGGTGTAGAGCCTTGGGAAGGAAACTCCATCCCATATAGAGAAGACCGATATCTAGACAACAGCGGTTTAGTAGACTACCTATCTGAACAATGGTTAGGTCGTGGCTGGGTTCATATCGATCAGTTATTGAAAAACCATATTGTTTCAACCGTCTGGGAAATCTATGCAAATGCCTTCGAGCATGGACAAACAAATATTGAGGTTTTTAGTTGCGGACAGCACTACCCCACTCTGGGAGAACTGAAACTTACCGTAGTCGATTTTGGGGTTGGTATTCCTCGCAACGTTCGCGATTTCTTGAACCAGACTGATTTATCAGCAGATGAGACTCTCAAATGGGCATTTAGGCGAGGGACAACCACCAAACATGGTATAGCAAGGGGCATAGGACTTGACTCTTTAAAACAATTTGTCAGGGTGAATGAGGGAAAACTAGAGATTTTCAGTCATAATGGATATGTCATAATTGATAAAACACAAGAAACGTATCAGAGTAGTCAAAGTTTCTTTGAGGGAACACTGGTCAATATCACACTTAAATCTGATGAGTCTTATTACTCACTAGACTCGCTGAACTCTGAACCCAGTGAGGAGCCGCTGTTCTAAAGGGAGGTCAGAATGATGAAAAAATACAATATCTACGACCTGGTGGGCAAATACTGCATGACTCTTGAAGATGGTCAAAAGGTTTACAAACTCATTCACCCGGAACTGAAAGCAGAGCGTCCTGTCGAGGTAGACTTTGCTGGAGTGAATATTTTTGCGTCTCCTTTTTTTAACTTTGCCATTGGTCAATTGCTAGGAGACATAAAACCAGAAACCCTCAACCGTTTGCTTAAAGTGTCTAACCTCAACCCAGTTGGCAAACAGGTACTCAAAGCGGTGATTGAGAACTCGAAGCGGTATTACTCAGATGAGTATACTCGCAAAGCAGTAGATAAAGTCGTTAGCGAACAAGCAAATAGTCTTTGATGGTGATCAACTACACAGTTCAGGCTGAGGTTTTTGATATTCACTCTGATATCCCAAAACAGGATGACATTTTTCTTGTTGACACTAATGTCTGGTACTGGCTCACCTATACCCAAGCTAGTACCTCAGCACTATCTTATCAGACTAATGTGTATCCCTCCTATTTAATGAAAGCTATTTCTGTTCAAGCTTCACTCCGATACTGTGGTCTTTCCCTAGCAGAGTTAGCACACAATATTGAGACAACCGAACGAAAAATTTTTTCCGCCACAATAAAAGCCAAAGACTATCGCCACAACCATCCATCGCAAAGAGCTAATGTTGTAGCTGAAGTTCAAACCGCTTGGAGTCTGGTTACATCTATTGCTTCATGTATTGATATTACAGTGGATGATGTTAGCATTAACAAATCTCTAGTCAGACTCCAGACTCAACCCCTTGATGGTTACGATCTGCTCATACTTGAAGCAATAGATCAAGCAGGAATCGTGAACGTGATTACTGATGATGGTGACTATGTAACTGTTCCGGGAATCAAAGTTTTTACAGCAAACCGTAACGCGATCGCGGCTGCCGCGAATCAGGGTAAACTTTTGACGAGGTAGAAATGTGCTTTTGCTTTTTATTCAAACATTACAAGTTAGATTTTGCCGATTTGATGGGCGCAAGCCTTGCGCCCCTACAGTTTCCTCACGCACGGGTGAGGAGTTGCAAATTATTAGGTATTTTTACTCAATATATTTGTCTATAAAAAGTAGTAATTTCCGGAGCGGATAGATAATTCAAAAGGATGATTTCTGACCTAAAAATAAGTCATAGTGCTAAAATGTTAACACAAGGTTAAGTTCTGACGAGCGGGTAAGCAAAAGTTCGTCATGCTATTCCTTATTTATTTGGCAAATAATCTACGTTCAAGTTCGTGAATATTCCAATTTCTCAATCCACCCTTCCTATTACCCATATCCATATTTTTACAGCGTATCGGGGTTACCTGCTCACGGTTTTCTTTACCAAGCTTCATTGTTGGCAGTTCCGGGTAACTACCTTAGCAGGAGACGTATTTGGGATGCAACTCCCCTATGATTCGGCTGATGTCGCTGAACGAGTGGGACGGAATTGGATTGACTTTAGAGCTCAGACTCCGGTGACACAAAGTAGTGGTTTCAACCTAAGCTGAAAATTGGCAGTGCAGATATAGCAATCCTAAATAGGTTGTGAAAAATCAAAAAATAGAAAAAAGCTTTGAAACTCTTTCTCATTGCCCATTGCCCATACCCGAAAATTATCAGCTTTTTGGACAGGACTCAAATAAGATTGCTATAGATAAAGGTTGTATAGCAGAACTAAGGGCTGATTAAAAGATTAAAAATTAGCCCATTTGATATAGATGTGGCTGATTGAGAAGATGCAGACGTTAGTTACCCTGGAGTCCGTTACATCTTAGGATCAACGGATATCCTACCCTATCCCTGATAGTAGTTCATCCTCGTCTTGCGTTAGACTGGCTAACTGATTTCCATACTTTTTTGTGAAATTAGGACTTATCTCATGAATACTCTGACACTGGCAACATGGATTCTCAGCCCTTTACTGGGACTGGCTATCTTACTATTCATCTTCCGGATTATCCTTACCTGGTATCCTCAGATTGATCTCAACCGCTTCCCCTTTAATCTGGTCGCTTTGCCCACCGAACCTTTTTTAGTCCCAACCCGCAAACTGGTGCCGCCCATTGGGGGTGTGGATATTACGCCGATTATTTGGGTTGGGATTGTTAGCTTACTGCGGGAGATTCTTGTAGGTCAGCAAGGATTACTGACCATGATGCACTGACTGCCCCTAACCCTTTAAGATTGGGCGGTTGCCATCATTTGCTCAACAAAATTTGTATATACATCACCACTGAGAAACGCTGGGGTTTCTAAGATTTTTTGGTGGAAACTCAGCGTGGTGGCAACCCCAGTAATCGCACATTCGCGCAGGGCGCGTTTCATGCGGCGAATCGCGGCATCGCGGTTGGGTGCCCATACGATTAACTTGCCGATTAATGAGTCGTAATAGGGGGGGATTTCATAATCGGTATACACATGGGAATCCATCCGCACGCCGGGTCCTCCGGGTGGCAGATACCCACTAATCCGCCCCGGTTGAGGACGGAAATTGCGATCGGGATCTTCGGCATTAATCCGACATTCAATTGCATGTCCCTTAAGCTTTACTTGGTCTTGAGTCAGTTTCAAGGGTTCGCCTTGGGCAATCCGAATTTGTTCGGCAATTAAGTCCAATCCTGAGATCATCTCGGTGACAGGATGCTCAACTTGAATGCGGGTATTCATTTCCATAAAGTAAAAATTACCCATGGCATCCAGAAGAAACTCAACCGTACCCGCCCCGACGTAATTAATCGACTTGGCAGCCATGACAGCAGCAGTTCCCATTTTTTCTCGCAGTTCTGGGGTCAAGGCGGGACTGGGGGCTTCTTCTAAGAGTTTCTGGTGACGCCGTTGAATGGAACAGTCTCGTTCTCCCAGATGAATTACGTTACCGTAACTATCAGCAAGAATTTGAAACTCAATATGGCGGGGACGGACGATAAATTTTTCCAGATAAAGTCCTGGATTGCCAAAGGCTGCGTCGGCTTCTCCTTGGGCGGCTTGAAACAGGCGACTCATGGCACTCTCATCGGGAACCAAGCGCATCCCTCGTCCGCCACCGCCTGCTGTGGCTTTAATCATCACCGGATAACCGATGTCTTTGGCAAGGGTGATGGCTTCTCGTTCACTACTCAACAATCCCTCACTTCCGGGTACGGTGGGTACGCCTGCCCGTTGCATGGTTTCCTTGGCAGTAGATTTATCCCCCATCGCCCGCATCGCTTCGGGTGATGGACCGATAAAAGAGATTTGATGATCGGCGCAAATTTCGGCAAATCGGGCATTTTCTGCCAAAAAACCATAGCCGGGATGAATGGCGGTGGCGTTGCGCGTCAGGGCGGCGGCAATAATATTGGGAATATTCAAGTAACTTTTGCTACTGGGTGCTTCACCGATGCATATAGCTTCATCCGCCAGTTGGACATGGAGGGCTTGTTGATCGATGGTTGAGTGAACGGCAACGGTGGCAATTCCCATTTCTTCACAGGTTCGGAGAATCCGCAGGGCAATTTCCCCACGATTGGCAATTAAGATTTTGGCAAAGTCCATAAAACAGCGCTGCTATATCCGTATTCAGTAGGATAAAGGGGATTGTCCCCTTTGGTGGCATCCTTGAGGAATCATTGGCGACGTTCTAGGCGTGGGATTTCAACAAAATTGTCGGGAAGTCGTAATTTCTCAAAAGAGTTGATATAATAGGTTAGCCATGCGGATGTGGTGGAATTGGTAGACACGCACGCTTGAGGGGCGTGTGGCGTAAGCCTTGCGAGTTCGAGTCTCGCCATCCGCACTCCCTGGTGTATGAGGGCATCGGGAAGTGACTCGCATTGTTTGTCCGTCCCAACTTTGTCCGTCCCAGTAGGGTAGCCGGGGAAAAGATGTGCGATCGCCTGCGTTTGGGTGCAGAGAACATTTAGGATTGAACGTTACCCCAGATTAGGGGATGCTTGTATAAATAAGACGTTTGACAAATCTTTAAGGTTTCTTTACATTGCTAAAGGGTAATGGCGTGGGTGGGAAAAATCCCAAACCCTTTAGGTTTTAGCGCCTGTGAGAAAGGTTGCTGGTAAGCTTTCTAGTCAATTTCGGAAGTCGGGCGCGATCGCACGTTTCTCCGGAAATGGCTATGTTGCGGTTGAAGGTGAATACAAGTAAATCGCAAGTAAGCGATGTAGCTATTTAACAATCCGTAATACAATAGTTGATAATACTCAACAAAATTGTGCGGTTGACAACAATAGGGAGGTGAAGTTTATGTCTACAGTTTCCAAGGAGCCAAACTTCATGCGAATCGATCTAACCGATAATGTTTGGGTTAATACCCTGATTCCCAGTGCTAACCATGCCGCGTTGCGTTGTGGATTTGCGGGATATCCAGTGAATCCTCGTTGGAATGCTGCCAAGTTTAAAGCTTGGAAAACTGGGCGTCAGTGGCGAGAGGCATTAGCACAAGGCGAAATGGCAGTGCGTTCTCACGATTCCATGTTAGTTCCGGTATCTGAGTTAAACGAGGATAGTTTAGAGGAGAAAGAAGCGAAGGCTTCCGACTCGCAACCCGTTGCATCTACCAATCATTCACGGTTTAAGTTTCCGTTGAGACCTAAACAAATATTAGCCGCATTCCACGCTGTCTGAGAAAGACAAATTTTATATGCAGGATTTTCAGGGGAGAGACGCGATTAATCGCGTCTCTCATGGTGTTTGACGATCTCCTCGTCCTTTGTCATGCATTTAAATTGGGTATTTCCTGTTGCCTATTGCCTATTCCCTATTGCCTCTCCCCACCACAAGACATTCAGCAGCCCCTACATTAGAAAACCCCGCTTATGACAACAAGTGTATTAGAACGCAATCATATCAATATTCTCGGTGAAGGTACTCAGACGATCATCTTTGCCCATGGCTTTGGTTCAGACCAAACCGCTTGGCGTCATCAAGTCGCCGCCTTCGCCTCTGACTATCGGATTGTCCTTTTTGATCATGTCGGTGCTGGAAAATCCGATTTTTCTGCCTATAGTCCCCATCGCTACAGTAGTCTCTATAGCTACGCCGAGGACTTACTAGAAATCTGTCATGAGTTAGAACTTACTAACTCCATCTTGGTGGGTCACTCAGTCAGTGGTATGATTAGCTTGCTAGCTGCACTCATCGATCCCTCATGCTTCAGCCAGCTTATTTTTGTTGGTGCATCTCCTCGGTATCTCAACGATGTGGGATATGTGGGTGGGTTTGATCAGTCTGACCTAGATGCACTCTATGGGGCGATGTCAGCGAACTACTATGCTTGGGTAAGTGGTTTTGCCTCCATGGTGATGGGAAACCCTGAACGTCCGGAACTGGCAACAGAATTTGCGAATACTCTGACGGCTATTCGTCCGGATATTGCCCAAGCCGTTGCTCGAGTTATATTCCAGTCGGATCACCGGAAAGAGTTACCGCGCCTGAATGTACCGACTCTGATTCTACAATCGAGTGATGATGTTGCTGTACCTCCAGAAGTGGGTCAGTATATGTCAGATAACATCCCTGAGAGTCAGCTAATCAATATAAAAGCATGGGGTCATTTACCTCACTTGAGTGCGCCAGATACCGTAACCCAAGCGATCGCGGCTTATCTTTAGTTCTGAACTTATCTGAACTTAAAGGACGTTGATCTAAGAGTTTATCGTCGGCGTTCTTTGTGCCAGTTGCACTTTGGCTCTGATGACCAACATCCTACTTTACTTATTGTTAATGCTAATTGTTGTCCTTGGATCATCCCAATCAGCTTCCTACCTTTAGACGATTTTTAATCGGACTATTGCTGATGCTGGTTGGACTAGATATCCTTAATCCCAGCAGGATCTCGACACTGAGTCTAGCATCGATTGTCTGTACTGTAATCGCTTTGTTACCTCTACCTGCTTGGATGCTGAATCCCTTCACAGCAACAGAAACGGGGGAAGATAAGGGAGATTGTAGAGACGTAGCATGCTACGTCTCTACAGTCAGGGCGGGTTTTGCACAAATGTTATCATCAATAGCTTGCCCGAATTTCCTAAACCCGCCCCAAAAGACGCGCCATGATACCTCTGAACCATCAAAACCCTATCATCAAGGCGAACGAATGGTTCCTCCATCCTCAATCCCCAATCTCCGATCGCTGTGTGTAATAGGGTTGATTTTGATCGGTGGCTGGCTGCTTGTTAGTCGGTATGCCTACTTATGCCCTTGGCTCACAGGAGTGAGTTTGGCGATCGCATCGGGTTTGCTGGTGCGTCGTTTTCTGTTAGAGATTGAATGGAAATTAGCAGCGGGTTCTGTACTTGCCGCGATCGCCCAATCAGATACCAATACTCCTGATCAGCTAATTGAGCAGGTTACCCGCTTGTTGTATGAGTATAACCAAGCCGACGCCGCGATCGCACTGCGTCAACTCGATCAGGTAACGGCTCAATCACTCGTCAGTTTCCCGCCTACAGCCCTACCGGATAAACTGACAACACCGAAACTCTTTGCTGAAGCCCTAACCCATAACCGCACCCTATTCTATGAGAATTATCCAGCGACGCCCAAAGCCGCCCCTGTGCTTGTCGCCAAAGGTACCAAGTCTCTAGCGGTACTCCCCCTGCGAAAGGAGCAAACGACACAGGAGCAAGGTGCTATCTTATTACTCTGGTATCGTCAAACTTACCTACCCTCCTATCAGCGTCATTTCCTGGATTTACTACTCGGAGAACTCCACACCCTTCTACGCCTACAAACCACCACGTTTCGCCTCGAACAACTCCAAGCCCGCTACAATGCCATTTTAGAGATCCCCCAGGGAATCGTATTTGTCGATATCAGTGGCGGACAAGGTTGGCTAAATCCAGCCGGGGCAAAGCTTTTGGGATTAAAACAGGGAGAAGCGGAACCGAGTGCGATCGCCCAGGCGATGGCAACCTTACGCAGCAGCGCGGATAATCAGGAGGAGATTGCTAAACAGGCGGCACAGCTTTTTTCCCAACCGGATGCTGAAATTCACGACTGGATCTGGACATTTAGTCAACCCAAATCAGTGGTACTGAGTATCTCAAGTTTGCCGACTTACGGTCAAGATATTCAAGGTCGCCTCTGGTTGTTCAATGATATCACTGAAAAATACTTGGCTCAACAAGCATTAGCTGAACGTACAACCCAACTGGAAACGGCGAATGAACAACTGGAAACTGTTAATGATGCATTACGATTTACGCAGTTTTCAATTGATCGAGCGGCTGATGCAATTTTCTGGATTGGGCAAAATGGAAAGTTATTGTATGTCAATTATGCCGCTTGTCGGTTGCTGGGGTATCCTCTGAATGTTTTGCTGTCGATGAAAATTCATGAGATTGATGCGAATTTTACAGCTCAGAGTTGGTCAGATCATTGGCAGATTCTTAAACAATGTGGTTCCCTCTGCCTTGAATCTCATCATCGCAGCAAAACGGGTAAACGTATCCCCGTAGAAGTGCGAATTAGTTATTTGGAATTTAACGGCAAGGAATACAACTGTGCCTTTGTCCGTGATATTACCGAACGCAAGCAAGCTGAGAAGGCATTGCGTTGGGAACAGGAGAAAGCTGATCGTTTATTATTGAATATTTTACCCAAACCCATTGCCGAGCGATTAAAACAGGAAACCTGTCTCATTGCCGATCGCTTTGCTGATGTGACGATTTTATTTGCCGATCTTGTTGGTTTTACCGATATTTCGGCTCGGATGCCACCCGCGCAATTGGTGTTCTTATTAAATCAGATATTCTCCCGATTTGATCAATTAACGGAAAAACATGGGTTAGAGAAGATTAAAACAATTGGCGATGCTTATATGATCGCCAGTGGTATTCCCACTCCTCGCAAAGATCATGCTGAAGCCATGCTCGAAATGGCATTAGATATGCAAATCGCCATTGCTCGCTTTAATCAGTTTCAGGATGAAAATTTCTGTCTGCGGATTGGGATCAATAGTGGTCCTGTGATTGCTGGGGTAATTGGCACCAAGAAATTTATTTATGATTTGTGGGGAGATGCGGTCAATACCGCTAGCCGCATGGAATCTCATGGCATTCCGGATAAGATTCAGGTGACAGAAACGACATACAAACTCTGTAAGGATAAGTTTTTATTTGAGCAGCGGGGTCAAATTCCGGTTAAAGGTAAGGGAGAAATGACGACTTATATATTTATCAGTCGTAAATAGATTTCCCCCATGCTGCACTAGGTTGATTTGATGGTGTGCGTCTGAAGAACATCTGCCAACGTGGGGATACTGTGTTGCATTTGATTAAGTTTTGTTATATAATTATTAGTCTGACGAAAATATATTATGTTTTGTTAGGAATATAAAAAAACATAAAGTCAAATCCATGTAACTAAAAATGTAATCTTTGTCAATCCGCCAAAGTACACAAAATAATCAGAAAATTTGGCGGAAGCGAAAATATCAGGATCAAATAAAAATAAAAGTGATAGTAAATTAAGAGATGTAAATCCCTTTAGCCAAGACGGAGAGATTAGGCTCATGTTCATGTCAACCTTGCTCTATCTGAATCACTACATCAGAATTGAGATGCCAAATCCAGATGTTGATAACACCATCTATGTGTCTATTTGCCGAGCTTCCGGCACCTATGATCCCGATGAGTGCAAACCTCATGTAACGGATTACCAACTCAGTGCCAAGTCCCCTGATCCAAATGATTGGATTAAGGAAGCCATGGATAGCGCGATCGCAACATTGGATAAACTCGGGGTGAAATACTACAACCCAAAGTTTTTGACGGCGCATCCTGCTTGTAGTCAACAAGTCGCTTAACCCAACGCCGCCGACTGCATCTGGTATCGTTGAACTGGAAAAAATTACCACAAGTTATTCTAGTCCTGTGACAATTGTCACTATTGATAACATTTTTTTGATTAATCTCCTCAGAAGCGCTTTCACGCGGCAGTTTGTGCAAGGGCGGGTTTTGTATGCCATTTAAGAACATCTAAATCCGTCCCTACAGGGTTTTCATCCATAACCGATAAGGAAATTCTCGATAACCGATCAGGAAGTTCTCGATAATGTATTACAATTACATACAAACAGTATTATAAGAGTGCAAAATGGTTATCAGCGCTCAACTTGATTATGGCTGCATCTCCACCCCGGATGAGGCGGAACAACTTGGGGAACTACTGACGCAATGTTTTGGTAGTTCCCTTAACGATGGGCAAGTTTACCTGAATCGTATCGGTCAAGATAATTTCCGTCTCATCCGTCAAGGGGAACAGATTGTTGGCGGTTTAGCCATTTACGCTATGGGACAATGGTATGGCGGTCAGTCCATACCCATGGCAGGAATTGCCGCCGTTGGCATTGCCCCAGAGTATCGGGGTACAGGGGCGGCTTATAAACTGATGCAATGCACACTCCAAGAACTTCATCAGCAAGGCGTACCCATTTCCACCCTCTACGCGGCTACCCAAGTTCTCTATCGCAAAGTCGGCTATGAACAAGCAGGGATTCGCTGTCGTTGGCAGATATCAACCCAGAGGATTCAAAAGCGCGATCGCACTTTACCGATGTTTAGGGTAAAACCCGTAAACTATGAGGTTTTTCAGGACTTATATTCTCAACAGGCAAAAACAACCAACGGTAATTTAAATCGAAATTCAGCGATTTGGCAAAGTCTGGTTGAAGCACCAAATGATCAGTCGGTTTATGCTTATCTTATCGGTGCAGAATCTCAACCGGAAGGCTATGTTATCTGTACCCAATATTCAAACGCTGAGGGCTTATTGCTGAATATTAAAGATTGGGCATTCCTTACCCCAGCCGCCGCACGGCGTTTTTGGACATTCTGCGCGGATCATCGTTCTCAGGTGAGGCAAGTAGGTTGGTACAGCTCTTTGATGGATAGTTTAACATTACTCTTACCGGAGCAAACGGCTCAAATTTGTCAACAAGAACGTTGGATGCTGCGGATTCTTGATGTTCCGAAAGCGTTGGAAAAACGAGGATATCCTTTAGAGATTGAAACTGAATTACATTTACAGGTTCAAGATGAATTATTTGCCACTAATAACGGTAACTTTATCTTGAACGTGTCTCAGGGACGCGGGAAAGTCACGCCCGGAGGGACTGGTGAATTCCGTTTGCATGTAAGGGCGTTGGCTTCTCTGTTTACCAGTTTATTTACACCTGAGCAACTGCAACGGATGGGTTATTTGGATAGTACGGCGGCAGCGTTGTCAAGGGCTAATTCACTATTTTCTGGCTCATTACCTTGGATGCCGGATTTCTTTTAATCGGGATTAGGGATTGGGGTTTGCATTAAGTAGGTTGGTGGAAATAAACTCAACTAGATTAAGTTATGTAAACAAAGCTCAAACCCTTACTGTTCCCTGTTCCCTGTTCCCTGTTCCCTAATCTCCACCGCTAACTTTAATTGTGTCCACCTACTTAGTGTTAAGTTAAGCTACAGTCTATATCTTCAATTTAGGAAAGGGCGGGTTTTGTTCTAAATGTTATCGGTGATATTCAAGTTGAGTGGCTAAACCCGCCCCTACAATTGGCAGACGCGCCATGGCGCGTCTCTACATGACTTGTTACTTTTTTTATATTCATGTCACTCCATCAAACTTCGGGTCGCTGGCGCTTGGGATTAGCGCTATCTTTAATTACTGTATTTATGTGGGGGATTCTCCCTCTAGCGCTAACCATAACTCTTCAGGTGTTGGATGTTTATACAATCACCTGGTTTCGTTTTCTTATGGCTTTTGGATTGCTGGCGCTTTTTTTAGCCACAAGACAACAGTTTCCGTCATTACAGCAACTGCGGTCAGCGTCTCTGGGACTATTAGCGATCGCGACTCTTTTTTTAGGAGGTAATTACCTCCTATTTTTGCAAGGGTTAGGGCAAACGTCTCCTACAAATGCCCAAGTGCTGATTCAGTTAGCCCCCATGTTTTTAGGTTTGGGCGCTTTAGTTGTGTTTAAAGAACACTATACTCTGCGTCAATGGATTGGTGTGGGTATTCTGGTGTTAGGATTTACTCTATTTTTCCATGATCGATTCCAAGTCGTAATTACCTCACGTTCTACCTATCTATTGGGTAATATGATTATTGTCTTAGCTGCTGTAACTTGGGCGATTTACGCTTATTACCTTGAAATACCTTTGGTCTTTCTGTAGGGGCGACCCGTTCACCCTTGGGTTCTCCTGTAGGGGCGACCCGCCTGCATTCATTCACAAGTCCTATCCCTTTAATGGGGTCGGGTCGCCCTCGGCTTAATTAAGTTTCATTACGATAACTTTTGGGCGATAAATCAGGCTAATCAACCGCTTAATCATAAGCCAGGACTGGTTTTCACAGAAAAATTTAACCGGACGCGATCGCACGATTCTGTGTTCAATATCACAATCATCCTGTGACGGAAATCTCTAGATCATCAGAGGCGTCATCGCTTAGGATGCAATAGTTCATCTCAAACCTATCGTGGTTTAAAGGAAGGGGCATTATGAACACCTCTTGGATTCGCACCGCAACCATTACCGTCATCGATGTGGCTTTGCTTTGCACTGCTCCTCTATTAATTCAACTCTTTTCCCACTTGCCATAACTGGATTGCCCAAAAGTCTTGAATACAGATTCAACCCGTACCCGACAGATACAGCAACAGGTTAACCACGCGATCGCGTCTCTCAAGTCTCAAGGAATCCACGATTGGGAGATTCTGGATGCTTGGTCTAAACTACTCCATCAGCAGGGTAACTACGCGGCTGCTGATACATTGGCATCCGCCGCCTACGAATTAGGTCAGCCGCGCTAATGATAACAAGAATCATTGTCACGGAAATTTGGCTTAGGGATTATTGCCTTATAAGGGCGGGTTTTGTTGTTAATTTATCGGTGGGGAGGGCGGGTTTTGCTGTTCCGTTAGTGGTGGGGAGGGCGGGTTTTGTTGTTCCGTTATTGGTGGGGAGGGCGGGTTTTGCTGTTCCGTTATTGGTGGGGAGGGCGGGTTTTGCTGTTCCGTTAGGGGTGAATATCTGAATTTAGTCCCTAAACCCGCCCCTACAATTGTGCCTAAACCCGCCCCTACAATTGTGCCTAAACCCGCCCCTACAATTGTGCCTAAACCCGCCCCTACAATTGTGCCTAAACCCGCCCCTACAATTG
>NZ_JAVJQN010000193.1:0-102507 GCF_040218245.1 Coleofasciculus sp. E1-EBD-02
TTGCAATAAGTTATCGTCGTCATAGCTATTCGTTACCCGATTTCTTACCAATTAAGTCAACAATATCGATAAGACGATGACCACCAGCGATACTAATACTATAAGATTGTATTTTACCATTGAGTTCCCATCGGTGCAAAGTGCAAGACCGTGGCACCTAGTCGAGGCTGATCGCATAAGATAGTGCCTCCATGATGGTTCACCAGCTTAATTAAGGCTTGGACTAAGGCACCCGTACCCCCATGCGGTCTAGCGGTACCGGGGTCATGACGGAGTGCCATCATTATCGCCCCCATCGCGATCGTTTTCTCAGCCGGAGAAGCCCCCAGTTCAGAGGCAAGTCTAGCTAAGGGGGCTTTGACAAATTCGGAGTCAAACCACTCATTTAATGAATCCTTAGGACTTGTCAGCATGGTACGGAGCAAGTCCAGGCTTTTATCCACGCCTCCTAGCAATGAAAGCATGTCTTGCAGATTATGCAACCCATAGTTCCCTAAAATATCAATAATCGATTTAGGGGGAGCGTTGAATATAGGAGTAATGGCTTGAATCAGGCGATGCCAAAAGTCCATATACTCTCGATACTTCTGGGCATCACGCTGGCTATAGCGAGCGATTTCTGCACAAGTCTTTTCAACGGAGCGATGAGCTAAGAAATACTTGCCATCAGGATGAGGACAGAAAATAGTGGGATCGCAGTATAGATACTCAAGTCCAAACTTGGTTAACTCTAGTTCTTCAACAACTGGTCCTAGGTGAATAAATTCGTGATCGATCGCACACAGGTTAAAGTAGAAGCCCGGCGCTTCTTCCGGCATAGCTTCCTCCGTTGTAGCGGCTCCACCTATGACAGAGCGGTTTTCGAGTAGCAAAACGCTGTAACCAGACTTGAGCAAATAACCTGCACAGACTAAACCATTATGACCCGCACCGATGATGATGACATCATAAGTTTCCATAAGGTAGAGGTATTGATATTTTCCAGATCGTAATGAATCTGAAGGATTTGTTGAATCTACCAGAAGGAAGAGGTTTTCTTGGCTTTTTAAGTTTCAATCGTTTAGTTAGAGATAAGTAGTCGGACAAAAGAAAACGGCACTGTACTAAGTTTTGTAAACAAGCCTCAAACCCTTACAAAGGACGTAGCTTGCTTCTCAAGGGTAGCGAGTTCTCCACCGTTAGCTTTTATTGTGTCCACCTACTTAAAATATCGATTTATTGTAAACTTAGGGTTAGCATTGTCTACCCTAAGTTTATCAGTAGCGTTGAAATGAATAATTCGAGAACAGTGTTCGATCAAACAGAAATGGTTTCCGGAGTTGGAGTCCTCTGAACCCGCTGACTTGTAACCACCAATTGCACATCGGTGGGGGCTGAAACTAATCCTCGACGCACAGGACGCACGGGACGGTTATTCGCTAGCGCTAATTCACAACTGGACAAAATCTTGGCGAGTACTATTTTCATTTCAAATTGAGCAAACGCCATACCAATACAACGCCGTGCGCCACCGCCAAACGGCAAATATTCATAAGGAGAAAAATGATATTCGAGAAAACGTTCTGGCTTGAATTGTTTCGGTTCAGGGTATAAATCCTGCCGTTGATGGGTCAAATAGATGCAGCCCACCAAGACTGTATCGGGTTCAAGTTGATACCCCATTAACTCCACAGGCGATCGCACCACCCGTGGGAAGGTCAACATACCCACTGGGTAAATCCGCAGGGTTTCTGAGCAAACGGCATTTAAATAGGGCAAGCGAAACAGGGTACTGGGGTCTGGGTTATCTAAACTATCCAGTTCCTCTAACAGCTTCTGGCGTACTTCTGGCAGCTTGTGAATCCAGTACAACGCCCAAGTTAGAGCCGTCGCTGTGGTTTCGTGACCTGCGACTAACAACGTCATTAATTCATCTCGTAACTCCGTATCAGTCATGGGTTGTCCCGCTTCATCACGGGCAGACATGAGCATACTCAAGATGTCTGTACGAGAATCGTCCGGTTGGTCTCGACGTTCATTGATTTCATCAGAGATGAGTTGGTCAATTTGCTGTCGTTGGCGCAAAAAGCGTCCCCAAGGACTCCATGCCCCTAAATCTTGTCGCAGGATGGGAAAATAAAGCGCACTGACCCTGCCAGGGGTACTGCTTTGGTCAAGCATCATACTTAGAAGTTGCTCAAGTTTATGGTAACGCTCTCCCTCATATAAGCCGAACACAGCCTGTAATATTACCCGTAGTGAGATTTGCTGCATGAACGAACGAACAGAGAAGGATTTCCCAACTTCCCACTGGTGTACAACTTGCTCTGTGATCTCGGTAATTAATTCTCCATAAGCTTTCATTCGTTCTCCATGAAAGGGAGGCATCATGAGCTGACGCTGACGGCGATGAGACTTCCCACTTAAGGTGATCACCGATTGGTTACCCAACATGGGTTCAAATAGCTCATTGTACTCTCCAGAAGCATCAAACTCTTTAGTATCGCTGGTTAAAATCTGCTGAAGCGCTTGGGGATTGCTAACAAAAACGAGAGGGGCAAATTTTCTGCCTAGTGGAACAGTAAAGATGTCACCATAGTTTTGGCTACAGGCTTCCATGTAGGAAAATGGGTTGGCGATCCAGTGGATCATCTGTAACATAGCTGGAGCCTGCGGACTATTTGGGAGTTGCATAGTCGGTTTTCTCTATATATTTTTTTACTTAAGATATCAGAGGTACAACAAATTTGAATAGCACGACCAGAAGCGATCGCGCCAATACGTTAACCTCCAGAGTACTCTATTAATAGCGATCGCAATAATTATAGGGGTTATGAATGAAACTGTTTGTGCCAGGTCGCCTTTGTCTGTTTGGTGAACACAGCGATTGGGCGGGAGGCTACCGCCGCCTGAATCCTCAGCTTGGAAAAGGCTACACCATTATCACAGGAACCAACCAGGGACTCTATGCCAACGTCAAGCCCCACCCTACTCATTTCATTCTTCACGCTTCCCTGAGTGATGGTATTCGTCCAGAACCCATTCAGTTGCCCATGGAACGCTCTGTTCTCCTTGCTGAAGCCCAAAAGGGAGGATTTTGCAGTTATGCGGCTGGCGTCGCTTATCATTTTCTTACCTATTTCCAAGTAGGTGGCGTAGAAATCGATAACTATTGCACTGATTTACCCATACAGAAAGGGTTATCATCCAGTGCCGCTATTTGCGTTTTAGTCGCACGCGCCTTTAATCATTTATATGATCTGAAAATGAATCGGCGAGGCGAAATGGAATATGCTTATCTGGGTGAGACAACTACACCTTCTCGCTGCGGACGTATGGATCAAGCCTGCGCTTATGGGAATCAACCAATTGCCATAATTTTTGATGGCGCATCGGCGGATATTATCGAGCTAAATGTTCCAAAAGATTTGTTTTTTGTCATTGTTGATCTGGGCGCGAGTAAAAATACCCAAGAAATCCTCAGTCGGCTGAATCAGTGTTATCCCTTTGGTACTGATAACGTACAGAAGAATGTACAGCACTATCTCGGCACTATTAGTTATCAAATTACTCAAGAAGCGGTTGAAGCACTGCAAGCAGGAGATGCTCCCAAGCTGGGTCAGTTGATGACAAAGGCTCAATCTGAATTTGATCGCTATCTCATCCCCGCTTGTTCCCAACAATTGACAGCTCCCGTTTTGCACCAACTGCTCAATTATGAGCCGATTCAACCTTATATTTTAGGGGGCAAGGGTGTTGGTTCTCAAGGCGATGGCACTGCCCAATTTATTGTAAAAAATAAGACTAATCAACAAAAAGTTATCCGAATTATTCAGCAAGACTTTCCCCAAATGCATCCCTTGACGTTAACCATTCATGCCAACCTTTAATAGTGACTTCCTTTTGCCACGGCGATTAAAATCGCTTCTACACAAACAAAGTCCGCCTACGCGGACTGACTTTCCCTGTTCCCTGTTCCCTCCCCTCACCCCAATACTGATTCAGCAACTTCTAACTAGAGTTCACCCTAGTTATTAGATTCCAGAAATCCTTGTTCAACGAGAAACTCTTTCGCTACCTCACCCGGTTCCCGTTGTTTCCCAGTTACCTGGTAATTGAGACGTTGCATTGTCTCATCTGTAATTGTTGCCGAAAGCTTGTTGAGTATCGTGGCAATTTCTGGGTTTTCTTCTAGGACATCCTGACGCACAACGGGCGCAACTTCATAAGGAGGAAAGAAATTTTTGTCATCTTCCAGTCTAACCAAATTCAGAGCGCTGACTTCTCCATCTGTGGCAAAGCCAACGGCAATATCAGCTTGATCTTGAGCCAAGGCTTGATACCTCAATGCGGCGTTCACAGCTTTATACTCTGCTAGTTTAAAATCACCGTATACTTGCTTCAGCCCAGATAATCCATCAGGACGCCCTTGGAACTCATAGGTGCCAACCATCTTCAGTTCATTAGCTTGAGGAACTATATCAGAAATCGTTTCAATTCCATACTCTTGGGCATCATCGGGCGTCATAAACAGCGTGTATGTATTATTCATGGGTGCGGGTTCCAGCCACTCTAAATTAAACTGTTCCGCATACTCCTGGGAAACGATTTCATAGACTTCTTGGGAATCGCTATTCCGAGGACGCTTCAAAATTGTGATCAATCCAGTCCCTGTATATTCTGGATATAAATCAATTTCTCCCGATTTGAGACTCTCATGAGTCACCTGAGTCCCCCCTAAGTTAAGTTTGCGTTCTACAGGAAAGCCTTCCTCTTCTAATACCAGCGCATACATTTCTCCTAAGATAAATTGTTCAGCAAAATCTTTTGAGCCAACTCGAATCGCTCCTGATTCTGCACTATCACCACCGCAACTGCTGAGGGTGGCGATCGCGAAAAGAGTTAGTAATGGTAGAATGACCAATTGACGGATTTTTTGCATTATGCAGGTTTTCTGGGTTTTCTTCCAAGGGTCTAGCCAAAACAATTTTAGCTGTAGAGACGTAGCATGCTACGTCTCTACAATACAATGATGATTCAATTACTGAATCTCTAAGGGCATCCGCCCAGATAGTAAGGCTTTGGTCGAAGACTCACCTGCTTTTTTCAACTGTCGCGTTAGTTGCAGATTCAACAAGACTAATGCCAGGGATTGACCAAAGAGGGCGAATAATACTGATGTTCCCGCCGCATATTGGATGCTAGCCCAAGGAAACGCCGAAAATAGCCATACCGCAGGTTTTACTAATGGGGACATGGACAAGACTTCCAGAATAATCGGCGGTAAGATAATCAGTCCACCAACCACCGTTGCTGTCCAAACTGCCCGCTTCGGTGTTTTCATCAACAGCATAAGCTGTCCAATTGAAGCATAGAAAACAATGAGACTGACGGTTACTAATAGCCCCAAAATCGCGGGTGTCTTGTATTCACTGGGCGACCACAGCAGAATCCATGGCAGTAAAATAGCAGACGCGATCGCTAAATTCAAGAAAATCGCCACAGGGGCGGGACTGGTTTTGCCCCAGATTAAGTCTGCCATAATTCCAGCCTTGCGGGACGAGCGTTTGGCATGGCGATAACGCGCCCAATCTTGCATCGTTTGACGATGGGGACTCAACGCGGCGATTAACCCTAAAAACAGGATCAAGTTAAACACCAGCAGGATTTCTAGATTCTCAAACAATCCTTCGGCATAGGTTCTCCATTCATGTACCTGAGGATTTAAGCCAAATCCGAGAATCATCACTTCAAAGCAAGCCGTTAACCGATAACTTTGTCGTTTACTCAGTAAGGTAGCCGTAGGATTGTGAAAATTTCGATTTAACCCCTGCCAAATCCAGTAACTCCATAAACCCGCATTGAGAATAGCAAATCCCGCCATCATCCAGATTGTCTTTCCGATGGGGAGATAAAACCAACGCAAGTCCCAAAAATCACCGTTTGGATACGTATTAACGACATCTAGAGAACTCGAATCAATCAGGTACGGTAACAAAATTGCCGGATTAAATAAGGTCAGCCAATCCGTGGGGTAATGATTCACACCCCCGTGAATCACACTGGTGATAATCGATAGGAATAGGAGACTTGCCCCACCCCCCAACCAAGCTTGAAAACCTCCCAACCAATTACCGACTAAGCCAAAAAGTAGCGCCCCACTGAAAAAGAATAGGCAACTAGCACCTAGAACGGTGTAGAAAGCTAAAATTTGACTCAAACCAATGCGACCTGCCACACCCGCCACCAGATGCAAGGGCAAGGCTAGGGCAGCGACTAGATAAAGTAACAGGGGGACTCCCAATAATTTGCCGCCTAAAATACTCAGCGTTGAACCCGGAGTCAGCCGTAGAAAATTCAGCGTACCCCGACGTTCTTCCTGAGACAAATCACTAATCAGCATATAAGTGCCAACGACTAACAGGGCAAAAATACCGATTAGGCTGAGTCCCAAAAATACATCCTGCCACCAGAGTGACCAATTAATC
This sequence comes from Coleofasciculus sp. E1-EBD-02, assembly GCF_040218245.1. Lineage (NCBI taxonomy): Bacteria > Bacillati > Cyanobacteriota > Cyanophyceae > Coleofasciculales > Coleofasciculaceae > Coleofasciculus > Coleofasciculus sp. E1-EBD-02. Next base: position 6,468 of record NZ_JAVJQN010000193.1, read on the forward strand.
ACAAACCCACCTGACCCATCGAATAGACAGGCGGGAACCCTCGAGTATTCCTCAGTTGACCCTGTACAATAACGGTTGTAAACCGTCATGGTATCCTTAGCCACAGGTAATTGACCCGCGAAAACCATCAGCAGCAGTAACTGTCCCAGGAAAGACATGGCGACAGCAATTAAAATATTGCGGGGTTTCAGCCGTCCTTTGATTTCCCGAAATAACTGGGGATTCCATTCGCCCAGTTGGTTCACTAAATTCAATGCCATCGTAATCTCAATCTCCGTAGTAAAAGCTTATATCGTTCCAACTTAATGAGTTTTAGACATCCTCCAGCTTGTTATCGATGAGCGAATGATCAACATCTGATCACTGAAAATCTTTCTTCCTGTTCTCTCCTCTTCCCTAATCCTCAATCCCCATTTTCCCGATGAACTTAAAAAATTGAAACCAATTCCAGTCAGGGGGGTCAATTAGCCGTTATGATAAGAGACTGCTTGGTCAAGTTGCATGGTTCAGGCGTACACTTGTTCAGATTGTCCACAGGATTACACAATATAAGTTATGGCACAGCAGCACTACCGCATTACCCTTTTGCCCGGTGATGGCATTGGTCCAGAAATTATGGCAGTCGCGGTAGATGTGTTAAAGGTGATTGGCGCACAGTTCGACCTTAGCTTTGAATTCACTGAAGCCTTAATCGGAGGGGCGGCAATTGATGCTACTGGGGAACCCCTACCGACTGACACCCTGGAAAAATGTCGCCATAGCGACGCTGTTTTACTGGCTGCCATCGGCGGTTATCAATGGGATAACCTGCCGCGCCATCAACGCCCCGAAACGGGTTTGTTGGGATTACGAGCAGGATTAGGTTTATTTGCCAATTTGCGACCTGCCACTATATTACCCCAACTCATTGATGCCTCAACCTTGAAACGGGAGGTGGTTGACGGGGTGGATATTATGGTGGTGCGAGAATTGACAGGTGGGGTTTATTTCGGTCAGCCGAAGGGTATCTTTACCACTGAAACGGGGGAAAAGCGCGGTGTAAATACGATGGCGTATACGGAAGCCGAAATTGACCGCATTGGACGAGTCGCATTTGAAACGGCACAGAAACGCCAGGGTAAACTCTGTTCTGTCGATAAAGCTAATGTTCTCGAGGTATCTCAATTATGGCGCGATCGCATGACTCAATTAGCGGCTGAGTATCCGGATGTGGAGTTATCTCATCTGTATGTTGACAATGCTGCCATGCAGTTAGTCAGGGCACCTAAGCAGTTTGATACGATTGTCACGGGCAATTTATTCGGAGATGTGCTTTCTGATGCGGCGGCGATGCTCACCGGAAGTATTGGCATGTTACCCTCTGCCAGTTTAGGGGAAAAAGAACCCGGCGTTTTTGAACCCGTTCACGGTTCCGCGCCGGATATTGCGGGACAAAATAAGGCAAATCCTTTGGCTCAAGTCTTGAGTACGGCGATGATGCTACGCTATGGGTTGAATCAACCAACGGCGGCTGACCAAATTGAGCAAGCCGTTTTTAAAGTTTTAGAGAAAGGTAACCGTACAGGGGATATTATGTCAGCAGGAATGACGCTTGTCGGTTGTCAGGAGATGGGAAATGCTTTGATTGAGATTCTCAAACAGCCATAAGTTAAGTTAACCAGGAGCGCAGCGACTCGCTCTACAGCGAAACGTCCGACAAGAATCATGGTGGTGAATTAAACAATAGGGTTAGGCGGGTGGTATACACATCACAGCAATGGCAAGAAGAGTATCAAGACACTCGGACAGGGTTACCGATGTTGTTAGACCCGGGTCTTCTCAGAGCCGCTCGGCAGATATACCATACCTATTATGAAGTCCATCCCCACCTGACCCAACGTCCCATGGGTGTGGCAATTGACCGTTTTACCTATCGTGGCAAGTTGATTTTTCGGGCGAAACCGATTCTTTTACCGCAAGAGTGTTTTGTGCCACTGAGTCAGCTTGAGGCGGAAATGTATTAGTCATTTGTCATTTGTCATTGGTTCTTTGAGCAGAAAAGACGTGTGGCAACTTTTGGAACTCAATACAGAACCGAAACGGTATGACCTGTTTTCCAACCTAAAACGATCATACCGTGAGAAATGTGAAGCCTCGCGTCTTAAGACCGAGGCGTAACATCAGCTCAGAATCCACTCTCTTTTAAGGAGTGGAGATGTCAACCGACAATGGCAGTTGCTAGGAACATGACTCCCACTGAGCAAATTGCCAAGCCGAAAACCCGCAGGATAGCCAATGCATTCTCACTCCATCGCTTGAGGATAAGTTGACTTGCCATCATCGCGCCGAAAGCAATAATCCCTTGAATGAGCGTAAATCCCAGCAGGTATGCCGCTATCGGATTCATCTCGGCACCAATAATGGCTTCTCCATAAGCATAACCATGAAACAATCCCGCGATCGCAGCCAGTCCAGTTAACACTTTATAATCGAGACGGTATTGCCCTATCAGCATTGCCCCAAACAGAACCACCGAAGCGGCAATTGCCAGTTCAGTCATCGGCAAGTCAATCGCTAACAGGTGAATCCCTGTACCTACCATTGCCGTTAACAAAAAGGCAACGGGAATAAAACCACCCCGAACAAGATTCGCGGCTAATAAACCCACAGCCACAACAAACGCCAAATGGTCAAATCCGATAACTGGGTGCGCGAATCCAGAGAGCAACCCTTCCCAGATATTGGCAGGGGTTCTACCCCCAACCGGGTGGTGAGCGGCGGCACGTTCAGCCGCCCCTAAGACACCAATCCAAACCAACAGAGCAATCTGAACCCAGTCAAATCCTGGTTTTTTTAGAGTAGAGCGTTTTAACGGATAGTGCCGCATAGTAGACTGTTTAAACTTCAATCGTTCACACCTCATCAATGACATATTTGGGAAAGGCGGATTTATTATAGCGGTTCTCAGTGTCGGGGCGGATTTAGTTTTTTCATCTGGGGTTAAGGAAAGCTGGGGAAGCTGGGGGCGATGAGGGTGTCTCAAAATTCAAAACTCAACACTCACAACTAAGTCAGGGCGGGTTTTGCACAAACGTTACCACCAATAGCCAAGCCGAAAATTCCTAAACCCGCCCCTACACACTCAACACTAAGTCAGGGCGGATTTTGCACAAATGTTACCACTAATAACCAAGCCGAAAATTCCTAAACCTGTCCCTACACACTCAAAACGTCCTCATCCCTGACTCGCCATCACAAAATTAGAAAAACTAAGTTGATTCACCTGATGCCATTGGTAAATCTGTTCGCGAAAGCCCTTCCACTGCTCGTAAACCTCTTTAAACGTACTATCTTGAGCAGCATTCTCCTCATATATCTCAAAGGATGCCTTCTGAGCCGCTTGCATAATCTCTTGAGAATAGGGCGTCAGCTTCACCCCAGCCTCCAGCAGTTTTCCTAGGGCTTGTTGATTTAAGGCATCATACCGTGCCAGCATATTTAGGTTGGCATCCATGGCTGCCGTTTTGAAGACTTCCTGATACTCTTTGGGCAATTTATCCCACTCTGCCTTATTCACTTGCACTTCTAAGGTTGCTCCTGGCTCCCACCAACCGGGATAGTAGTAGAGTTGAGCCGCTTGATGCAAGCCGAGTTTCTCGTCATCATAAGGACCCACCCATTCAGCCGCGTCAATTGCCCCCCGTTCCAATGCTAGGTAAATCTCGCCACCGGGTAAAACTTGGGCATTGACCCCTAACCGGGACATCACGTCACCCCCTAACCCAGGAATCCGCATGGTCAAACCCTGGAGTTCCGCCACCGAGTTAACTTCCCGCTTAAACCAGCCGCCCATCTGAGTTCCCGTATTCCCAGCCGGAAAGTTAATCACGCCGAAGTCACTATAAAGCTTGTGCATCGCCTCTAAACCACCGCCATGGTATAACCAGGCATTCTGTTGTTGGGCGTCTAAACCAAAGGGAACAGTTGTGCCAAATGCCAAAGCTGGGTTTTTGCCGATGTAATAATAGCTGGCGGTGTGACCACATTGCACCGTGCCAGTTTGTACCGCATCTAGCACCTGCAATCCGGGTACAATTTCACCAGCAGCAAAGGGCTTAATCGTGAACCGTCCATTGGTCATTTCACTGACACGCTGGCTCATGGTTTCTGCGCCGCCAAAAATAGTATCCAACGATTGGGGCCAACTCGTTGCCATGCGCCATCGAATTCGGGGTTGGCTACCGCTTTGCGCCCCTGAATTAGTGGCGGTTGGGCGACACCCCGCTAAGGCGGCGGTGCCTGTTGCACCAATGACAGCATTCCCGACAAATTTTCTACGTTTCATCTTTCTTCCTCGTGAAGACCCCCGCTATAAACGAGGCGGATATATCGAAGCTCCCGCGAGTACCGCCAATGTTTTAGCGGCGGGAGGAAACGAGGGATATTTTAGGGGGATTGACCCCCTAAAATATCCAAATCACTGTATGTATGAATACCCATCCTTTTTGTGAATATGTGTGCAGTATTTGTGACTGATTCCTTGAACTAGCCCATCAAGTGTTGAGATGTTGAAACTCCCAGTGGCGCGAGTGGCTACTCGACCAACGTAAGTTCCAATCTTTTTGCCAGAAGTGACAACAGCTTTCACGATGTCACCCGTCTGAAAGCCTTTGTGAAATTTGGTTCTAGAGCAATAACGCACCGGGAAGCCCCACTTGTCAGTACGACATTGTTGGCGGGTTCCGTGACCCTTAGCAGCAATCAGCAGTGGCTTAACACCTGACGTGATTAATTGTTCTGGTGTTGATGCTCCAACGCAAACAGCGTCCCAATAGTGAGTCTTCTCTAATCCTCGAATGGTTCTGTTGTACTTAGTACGTCCACCAGTGCCAACCTCAACAGGTAAGCCTGTTTTCTGAAGATTTTCGTACAGATTCCATCGGGTTGCATTGACGGCGGCTGTATCAGCCAGAGGTCTTTTGGCTTGTGCCAAGATTCGCTTAAGCAGGTCAGGTTTACCCTTGACGCTTCGACTTGCGAGAGCGTCAACACCGAGCGAAGCCGAGGTGTTGATAAAGTCCTTGATACCCTGATTCCCTTTTTTCTGATTGCAGGGCGTACAAGCTAAACATAGGTTGCTGACACGATTAGAACCACCCCTTGACCGAGGTTGAATATGCTCAATCTCAACAGGCGTGTCTTTTGCGCCGCAGTAGGCACAAGCTCTGTTCCACTTTTCCAGCAGAAACTCACGTACTTCGTAGCAGAAGAGAGTCCCTTGTTGATATCCCACCCCGCTAATTTCTGCATCCTGCATCTGTTGTGTATCAAATCGTACCAACTCTTGCGAGATGGCTGTAATTTGACTCAGTGATGACAGACGCTTCACCCACGTCAGGATGTTAGCCACCCGACTGTTAAGAGACGGTGGTAGCCATCCCTGGGGACGGGTACGGTTAAGAAAACGAGGTTTGCGATAGCGGGTTTTACGATTACGTCGTGACCGCCGTAGTTGACGACGTGAAGTTAAAGCATCCCGAATTTGAAGCCCACGATGTTGTAACTCGGCTACCCAAACAACCTCACCACTATTGTCGTTGATTAATGCTAATCCAGTGGTTTTTGCTCCTGGGTCAATTTTGACTCGAAGCGGTTCGATTTTGGGGTTTAGCACCTCCTGTTTGAGTATTACGGTGAAGGGATAGCGGCGGAATACAGCAGCTTTCCCTTGAGACAACAGCATTCTTGCTCTACCTGGATGGACGGGATTAAGAGGCTGTTTGTTGGTGTCTAGAACGAAAACTTTACTCAAAGCGTGAGTCTCCTTTCGGGTAATGTTAGCTTCGACAAAGTTTAAGGTCGGTACTGTCTCAAAAGCACTGCCTCCCAAATGGCTGTTTAACTTCTGATTTCTAGAGCTTGGAACTAGCTACGCATTCCAAGGTAGGTACAGACGCGCCATGGCGCGTCTCTACAACGCTTACCTTAAACGTAGGTATTGCTACCTGAGCCTGGTCAACGAGGGCTGTATTTCAAGCCCCCACTAGAATCGGTACTCCGATTTAGTGGTGGGTTGTTGACGAGTTTGCCCGTTGCACCAAGTTGATGACTGACTGTCCCAGCTTGCCCTTGGGATTTTGGTAATCTGGGATACTTTTTCTCTGCAAGCCCTGATTCTACCAGAGGAAGTTTCCCTTTGAGTATAAAAGTATAACCTGCCCTCTGTAGAAACGTGCCATGGCACGTCTCCAGTCAATTGTCGGAGTCAATTGTCGGAGCGGGTTTAGCTACTGTAGGGGCGGGTTTAGCCACTAAAGCTTGCTGATCACTGATAACTGAAAAACAAAACCCGCCCTGGCTGGTGACCGATAACGGCTCACCAAAACCCGTCCTGATTGATCAGTCATAAGTTATACATCAAAAAATGATGAGTTTCATAGATTGTAGTTATTCAATAAATTCCAATTGCCCATGACTTGGTTTATATTTGCTACCCTAACCGCTGTTTTTGAATCGCTCAAGGATGTCACCAGTAAACATGGTTTAAAAACCATTAATGTTTATATTGTCTCGTGGTCGTTAATTGTCTTCACACTTCCCTTATTGCTGCCTTTTTTATTTTTTATTAACACCCCTGAACTGGGGAATCGGTTTGGACTTGCCTTGCTCGTTGGCGGCAGTCTCAATGTGATTTCGATGATTTTATATATTAAGGCGATCAAGGTATCTGATTTATCGATCACAGTTCCTTTAATTACGTTTACCCCCCTGTTTTTATTAGTCACATCTCCGCTGATTGTCCAAGAATATCCGACAATCATGGATGCCATCGGCATGGTCTTGATTGTCGCCGGATCTTATATTTTGAACTTGAAGGAAAAAAAGCAGGGTTACTTGGCGCCGTTCAAATCTCTGTTCCGGGAAAAGGGACCGAAGCTGATGATCCTGGTGGCGTTTATTTGGAGTATCACCTCTAACGTTGACAAGGTTGGGGTGCAAAATTCTTCCCCAACTTTTTGGGCAATCGCGAATTATTCGTTTATTGCAACGGCGATGACGCCGATCATGTTATATAAGGCGTATTCTCGTTTAACCGAAATCCGCCATAATTTACTCTCTCTGGTACCCATTGGACTTTTCCATGGTACGGCTGTCCTCTTCCAAATGCAGGCGATTGACATGACACTGGTGGCTCATGTCATTTCGGTCAAGCGCATGAGTGTCTTACTCAGTGTACTGCTGGGGCATTTTATTTTTAAAGAAAAAGGCATCAAAGAACGGTCACTTGGCGCAGCAATTATGATTTTTGGGGTTGTGTTAATTACACTCTGACTACAAATTAATAGAGGCATTGTCTGGTTTTTTTTTGTTGCTGTAGAGTTCCAATCGGGTGAATTTTATGAGGTTAAAATAAGATACCCCGTCCCTGGATATTGGGTAAACCACTGAAAAACAATAACCTTTGGTTCAATACTTTAGGGGGATATTATCTTAGCTATCAAATTGCCACAAACTCTAGTCACAAGAAAAAAAGCGATGGTAGCCACAAATAAAAATATAGTTTACGATCAATGTATAGGTTTGTAAATAGACCAAAAAATTAGCCTTTCGGTAGATACCTGCCTGTCTATCCGGATATAACAGAAGTAAAGGTTTAAAGAGGGTGTATTCAACGACAACCATTAAGAGTCTAAGCTAACACACATTTCAATGTCTGTCTTGACATCCTGGCTGTTTGCAGTGTAAGGACGGGGTCAGTTGATTCCGCAAAAACGGACAAAACCCATAACTATAGCAGATAAAATGTATAACCGCTTAGTGGAACCTGTGAGTCTAAACCTAGGGTCACCAATTGCCTGAAAAAATCTTGATGGGAGTAATTTAGGCAGCACAAAACGTTGTAGCAGTCTAGGGAATCACCAGTTGTGAAAATAGCATTGCTGATTGGGGTAAGTGAGTACGGCTATGGTTTTCACCCCGTACCCGGAGCCGTTAACGCTGTTGAAGCGATGCAACGTGTTTTGCAGTATTCTTTTGACGAGATAGAAACGCTGATCAATCCGAATCCTCCCGTGATGCGGGAAACTATCGAAACGCTGTTGAGTAAGCGTGACGAGGAAGATGTCGTGTTGTTGTTTTTCTCAGGTCAATGTATCCAAGATTATAATGATACCGTCTATTTAGGAACTGGCATCACCGCCACTCGCATGACTGATGACAATTCTCTCAAAGAATTAGTCAAGGCAACCGTTGTTCCCGCTGGTTTAATCCAGGATATACTTCGCAACAGTCCCTGTCCGCAGAATATTGTGATTATCGACGGTTACTGTAGCAATATTTTGGATTGGGAAATAACGGCAAACGACTATAATCAGGTTGGGTTAAAACAACAAATGACGGGTGAAAAGTGGGCGTTTATGAGCTGTTTTAGTTCCATTCCCTATTTCAACCAATCCGAGCAATCTCAACCCTCGGATTACACTCGTTACTTAATCGAAGGACTAGCAACAGGACTAGCCGATCGCAATCATGATGATTGGATTTGTGTCAAGGAACTTCATGACTATGTTTCTCAGCAGCTTAAAATTGTTGCTCCCGCTTTAAAACCTAGATTATATGCTAGCGAACCTTACCAAGCGATCGCACTGAGTCAAGTTCCCCTGAATCGCCTCACCTTAAAGTATCGTAAAGAAGCACAGCGCTGGATCAGAGGGGGTGAAATTTCTGTTGGCGGTCGTTCGGCTCTGGATACATTAGCCCAAAGTCTACATCTCACTCCAGCCGATTGTGCGGCGATAGAAGCCCAAGTTTTAACCCCCTATCGCGAGTATCAGGAAAAATTACAGCGATATAAAAAAGCGTTTCGGGAAGTTTTCCGAGCCGATAATTCACTCAACCCCAAGTCTCGTAAACTCTTAAAAGATTTGCAACAGTCTTTAGGATTGAAAGATCAAGATATTAAAGACACCGAACAAATAATTCTATACCAAAAGCAATCCCGCCAAACGTCCCAGGCGAATCCCAATAGTAATCGGGACGTCGAGAGAACAGGAGGAACAGACATTAGAGAATCTCTAAGTCGGCGTTCTGTTTCACTCATTCGAGATCAACGAGATCAAGAAGAAACCACCGACGTATCCACACCCATGGAGGTGTCACCCCAATCAGTTGAGCCTACAGAACCCACTGTTTCAGCTTCTGCACCTGGGGAGGTGTTACCTCCAGCCGAGGAGAGTCTCCCACCGACTCAACCCGTTGATTCCCCAGCACCCCCGATACCGCCATTCACGCCGACAGAGGGATCACCCCAACTAGAAGATACTTTCCCACCCAATCAACCCGTTGATTCCCCAGCACCACCCGTCTCCGCCTCCACACCGCCAGAGGTTCCATCGCCACAACAGGAGAGTGCGATCGCGCCCTCATCCACCTTTGACTCGATTAATCCTGAACCAACCCAAGAATCAACGGCATCCAATGGCAATCAACCGGATCGACTCCCATTAAAACCCAATTCTATCCCCGAATGGTATATGCAAACGCCAGAGGAACCGGAAACCGAACCGACTTCTGGCGTCCAAGTATCATCAAATCTTAGCAATTTCTTAAATCCTGAACCCGCCGTTTCTAAATCCTCCAATAAACTCCTCCTTTGGGCAGGAATTGGTGGCGGTTTAGCTACATTAGCGCTACTGATTAGTTTATTTAATCGTGCCGCCGTCCAACCGTCAACCGATGCAACCGATACCGTTGTATCATCATCAACACCCTCTCCCACAACGACAAAATCCCCCAACGGCGCTACTTCCAGTCGCTCCCCATCTCCATCTCCCTCTCCTGAACCTAAACCATCGCCAGAACCTGCCACTTGTTCAGTGATTGTTACCGGAAATGTTCGTTCTGATCCCGCATCATTTCGCGATAATGTGATTACCTATTTAACTAGAGAACAAGTACCAATAACAGGCAAACAAACCAAAGGTGGCTGGATAGAAATAAAACTTCCCAATCAAGGTTTAGCTTGGGCGCATCGGGAGGTAATCTTAGACGAAGAGGATATAGATTCCTGCATGTTTGAACAAGGAATGACGATTGAACTGGTTCCCGATATTCCACCACCGCCCGATTTCGTTTATGACGATAACGACGATTAACAACGGTAGAGACGTTTCCAGGGAACGTCTCCAAGACCTGACATCTTATTTCTCATTGGTTAAACTAAAATGAAATAATGCCATCTAAACCCTTAACGCCAATCGGTGGATATGAAAGCCAGCTACACCCTAAGTCAATCGTTAATTGCCGCAGACAGTCCCTCGACGGTAGACTTACTGATTACCTTTCAAGGATCAGAGTCGAGTCAGCAGAACTCCTCGCGTCGTCCGCTGAATCTCAGCTTAGTCCTAGATCGTTCGGGTTCAATGGCGGGAGATCCCCTACGATGTGCCATTCAAGCCGCCCAAAATCTGATTGATCATCTCAGTGCTGATGATTTTATTTCGGTGGTGATTTATGATGACACCGCCGAGGTGATTATTCCCCCACAATTAGTTGGTGATAAAGCCGCCCTTAAAGCAAAAATTGGTAAAATTCGCGCCAGGGGCTGCACCAACTTAAGTGGCGGATGGTTGTTGGGATGTACTCAAGTTCAAGCTAACCAAAGTCCGGAACGAATTAATCGCGTCTTACTTTTAACCGATGGATTGGCAAATTATGGGATTAAAGATCCGCAAGTGCTGACGAAAACAGCCTTAGAAAAAGCAGAAGCGGATATTGTCACCACAACCTTAGGGTTTGGTAATTCTTTTAACGAAGATTTACTGATTAATATGGCGAATGCTGCCAGGGGAAATTTCTACTTTATTCAGTCTCCTGATGACGCCTCCCAAGTGTTTGACATTGAGATGGAAAGTTTAGTCTCAGTTGTAGCGCAAAATCTCAGGGTGAAGCTACAACCAGAAGAATTTGTTAAGGTTGGTGAGATTCTTAATAACTATCGGTTTTCCCAGGTAGGTAATACGGTAGAGGTTGTCTTGGGGGATGTGTATGGCGTTGAACAAAAGCCCTTAGCAATTCCCGTAACCGTGTCGCCGCGATCGCAATCCGGAATGACGACGATTGCTACTGTGACCTATGACTATCAAACCATTGTCGAAGGCAGTATCCAAGACATTAGCAATCAGTTTTCCATTACCTTAACCGTCGGTTCAGAAGCAGAAGCCAAAAACATCCAGCCTGATCCGCAAGTCTTAGAACAAACCTCTCAGTTAAGAATTGCCAAATTAAAAGATGAAGCCGTTTCCCTGGCGGACAAAGGAGACTTTCAACAAGCAGTGGTTAAGCTGCGGGAAACGATCCAGGAACTCAAACGTAAGACATTAGACGAATTCTTTGACATTGCTGAAGAAATAGCCCAACTGGACTACTATGCCCAATGTTTAGAAAATCGACGATTTGACCGGGCAATCCGCAAAGAAATGCGGGATCAATCTTATCAAACCCAAACCCGCGATCGCGAAGATTTAAAATTCCGTGGAACCACAACAGGTGCAGCCAGTGGGTTAGAGGTAACAACGAATCCCGACAGTGGTGTTTTAGTCAAATGTGAACGGGTTGGGGGTAAGCTACGAGTGCGGGTCATTTCTGAGGGATATAATCCGGATTTAAACGTGCAGTTTCCCCGCAGTATCCGCGAACAAGGTGTCACTTATGTCGTGGATGAAATTACCCCATCTGCTAATGGCACATTTTATCGCGCTGTAGGAACCATTCGCCGCCTAGTTAAACCCGGTGAAGAAAAAGCATCCACTCAGAAAACCCGCCAAGCTAAACAATTACAAACCGCTAAAGCCCAAGGAACGGCGGCTGATTTAGAAACCACAGATACGGTGGGAGATGGAGTTCTAGTTCAGTGTATCAAGGATGGAAAAAAACTACGAGCCAGAGTCGTTTCTGATGGCTATAATCCTGACTATAATATCCGTTTTCCTCGCACGATTCGAGAGGAAGGGATATTATATGTAGTGGATGAAGTTAAGGAAAATCCCCAGGGAGGTTCCTATATTGCTTATGGTAAAATTCGCAAATTAGTTCAGTAGTTGTTGGGGGGATTAGATAGATCATTAAAACTCAGAGTTTGCTAAACTAGCACGATTAGGCTGAATACTTAAATAGCCGCAAAATCCCTATGGTTAGAACATTAACCCACTGGACTGTCGCCGATTATCATCAGATGATTGAAACTGGCATTTTGGCAGGTCGGCACGTTGAACTAATCAATGGACAAATTATCGATATGGCTCCAGAACTCCCGATTCATCGGGTTACCTATCGACGCGGTGTGAAGTACCTAGAAGCTCTTTTAGGGACTCAAGCGGTTGTCTTTGCCACAGCCCCAGTTACATTACCCAGTAATAGTGAGCCACAACCGGATATTTGTATCGCCATACCCCCAGAATCGCGTTATGATCAGCGTCATCCGCAACCCAACGATATTTATTGGCTCATTGAGGTATCCAATTCAACCCTTTCCTATGATTTAAACGAGAAGGCTCAGATATATGCGCGGCATCAAATAGTAGACTATTGGGTGATTGATATTCCAGGGAATCAGTTGTGGGTGCATCGTGAACCTAACCAAGGAATATATCAATCTGTGGTTAAGTATTCGACGGGTATAATTATGCCATTAGCATTGCCGCACGTCGAAGTGGACGTGCTTAGATTATTACAGTGACGTTTTCAATCCTCAAACCCTTACAAATGACGAATGACGAATGACGAATGACGATCCCCACCGTTAACTTTAATTGTGTCCACCCAATTAAACCAAAGGAGACTGATGATAATTATCGAGTAAATCCGCCGGATTTTGATACACTTTCATACAGCCTGCTTCTTTTAACTCAGCTTCCGAGAAACCACCGCAAAGCACGCCAATGACATCTAGATTTATTTTACAGGCGGCTATAGCATCATAAGGACTATCCCCCACCACAATTGCATCTTGGGTTGTCACCCCATCCAGCTTCCCTAATGCGGCTTGAAAGATGTCGGGATGGGGTTTGGACTTTTCAACATCGTCTGTAGAGGTTGCACCATCCACTAAGTCTTCAATATCCAACAGTTTTTTGTAGTGAGTCAGGGTTTCGGTTCTGGCTGAAGACGCCACGACAACCTTTTTGCCATCGGCTTTTAAGCGTTCAAAGAGTTGGCGCACTCCCTCAAAGGGACGCACCTGAGACAGAAGATTTTCTTGATAGAATTTTTTGCGATAAGTGGCAATATCCTCACCAAGGCGTTCAAATTCCGCTTGAGAAATAAAGACAGGGATGATATAGTTACTCCCCTTACCGATTTGATGACGGATTTTATCGTAAGGCACATCATAGCCAAACTGTTTAAACGCTTCAACCCACGCCTGGGCGTGCAGATCAACGGAATCAACTAACGTGCCGTCTACATCAAAAATAACAGCCTTTGGCATCACAGGTTCTCCTTTGGTTTCCCTTCATTATGCCGATGCCATTCTAGGAAATCAATCTAGCCTGAGAGAGATACTAATACCGAGTTGCGCTCAAACATAGTAGATAGGAAAAGCAGGGGGAGCAGGGGAAGCAGGGGAAGCAGGGGGAGGGTTAGGGAGGGGTTGATAAGGGAAAAGTTAGAGAGGGGTAGACAAGAGAGCAGACTTATGAATCGGTTAACTGCGTAAGTATTGACTTGATCAACAAAACCCGCCCTTATTCAAAATTTACTGCCTTTTTTTAGCTTTAAATAAGACACCAAAACCCAACGCCACAGCCGAACCCAAAATAGTCATCGGTTCAGGGACAGGCGTAGCCTGAGACGGATCAAGATTTAAGGATTGATCGAGTTGGACAAGAATGAATTCGTTAAAACTTAACTACAGCAGATTTGGTGGTTGATGAGGTACAGTCTCTAAGCAAGATCCCCGACTTCTTCAAGAAGTCGGGGATCTGTCTGTGTACCTCACTGACTTGAAAGCGCTGTATGTTAAATTAGGTATATAAGTACCCCTGACCAATGACAAAGGACAAAGAACAAAGGATAAAGGACAAAGATTTAGTCCTGATCGGCGGCGGTCATAGCCACGCGATCGCACTGCGGATGTTGGGGATGAATCCCTTGCCCGGAGTACGGTTGACGCTGATTACTAATGTGTCTCATACCCCCTATTCCGGAATGCTACCCGGTCATGTCGCTGGGTTCTATACCTTTGATGAATGTCATATTGATTTGCGGCGTCTTGCTCAATTTGCTGGCGCTCAATTATATATTGATAAAGCCGTAGGTTTGGATTTAAACTCGAATAAAGTTATCTGTGCCAATCGTCCTCCTGTTGCCTTTGATGTCTTATCCATTGATATTGGCAGTACCCCGGCGAAAGAATCGGTTCCTGGTGTCGCTAAATACGCGATTCCGGCTAAACCTGTCCCCCAATTTTTAACGCGATGGAATCAAATCATCGAAACAATTAGCCAACATCCTCAGCAATCTCTGAGTTTAGGAATTGTTGGCGGTGGTGCAGGTGGCGTGGAACTGGCAATGACAATGCAACGGCGTATTCATCAGGTTGAAACGTGCCATCACACCTCGGTCAATATTCATTTATTTAATCGGGGTGATCAACTCTTGTCGGGGCATAATTCCTGGGCGCAGCGATATGTTGAGAAGTTGCTAAAAAAACGGGGAATTCAGGTGCATTTAGGGGAAACGGTTTCTCAGATATTGCCGGATAAAATTTGCTGTGATTCAGGTTTAGTTGTCGATTGTGATTACAGCTTCTGGGTAACCCAAGCCTCTGCACCAAGTTGGATTGCGGAATCAGGATTGCATACCACTTCAAAGGGTTTTATTTCCGTTGGTGATACGTTACAATCCTTCTCTCATCCTTATATGTTTGCCGCTGGTGATATTGCCACCATGGTAAATCATCCTCGTCCGAAAGCTGGGGTATTTGCGGTGCGCCAAGGGAAGCCTTTAGTCGAAAATTTGCGTTGCTTTGTACAGGGAAAAACGCTACATCCTTACAAACCCCAACGGCGGTATTTGAGTTTAATTGGTACGGGTGATGGAAGCGCGATCGCATCCTGGGGTCCCTTTGGCTGGCATTCCCGACTATTATGGCGTTGGAAGGATCATATTGATCGCAAGTTTATGCGGCAATTTAGGGATTTGCCAGAAATGGAATCGGCTAATCCTGTTCCAAAGAAAACGCCGAACTTGACGAAATCCCCCCGTTTAGGGAAGCCGAAAAACGCCCCACCCATGTATTGCGCTGGCTGTGGTTCTAAAGTGGGTAGCACTACTCTAGAACGAGTGTTAAAACGGTTGCAGAATGAGTATCCTTTCCCCACGCCAGATAATATTATTCTCGGATTGGGAACGCCAGATGATGCAGCGGTGCTAAAAGTTCCTGCCGATAAACTATTAGTGCAAACGATTGATTATTTTCGCACTTTAATCAATGATCCCTTTATCTTTGGACAAATTAGCACTCATCATTGTCTCAGTGATTTATTTGCCATGGGTGCAACGCCTCAGAGTGTTTTGGCAATGGTAACAGTACCTTATGCGACAGCCGCTAAACAGGAGGAAACTCTCTATCAATTATTATCCGGGGCGATGAAGGTATTATCTCAAGTACAAGCGCCGTTGGTGGGAGGACATACAACGGAAGGGACAGAATTAACGTTTGGTTTATCCTGTAATGGGTTAGTGCATCCTCAGCAAATTATCAAAAAAAGTGGGATGAAACCGGGCGATCGCGTAATTCTGACTAAAGCGTTAGGAACCGGGATTTTGTTTGCTGCACATCAACGTTTACAAGCAAAAGGGCGCTGGATTGATCAGGCGGTGGAGTCAATGTTGTTATCCAATCAGGAAGCAGTTAAAGTATTCCGAGATCATGGTGTCACAGCTTGTACGGATGTGACGGGGTTTGGATTGGTGGGACATTTAGTAGAAATGGTGCAAGCATCGGGGGTGGCGGTGGAATTAGAGTGGGATAAAATTCCCCTGATGGAGGGGGTGACGGAACTTGTGCAACAGGGAATTGTCAGTTCACTGTATCCCCAGAATGTCCAAGCTGCACAGTTTATCAGCAATCAGGAAGAGATTTGCGATCGCGTTAATTATCCGGTACTTTTTGATCCACAAACGTCTGGCGGCTTATTGGCGACGATTCCTGGGGATAAAGCAGCGAATTGTGTACAGGTTCTGCAAGAATTAGGATATAAACAGAGTTGCATTATTGGTCAGGTAATTTCCGCTAGTTCAGACGTTCCCCCATTGAGATTTTCCTAGGCTGTCTCTAAAGAAACGTACAGTTTGTCGCGAGTAGGGTGGGCAAATGGATATAATTTATGGTAAATCGTTAAATTAACAATAATTTGCCCACCCTACAATAGTGCGATCGCGCTTACGCCGTGCCGACAATATTTACTCATAAAAATTGAGAATAATTTGAACCATTTTATTGGACTCTTGGTATTTTTCCTTCTCCCCTTCTTGTAGAATAGTAACGCACCTGACAAGATTAGCGATCGCCTGCGGTAGGTTACGCGATCGCGCTGTAGGATGAGGAGCGCGTAACCCATGGAGAGCAACCTACAAGATATCAAAAGATAATTCGCGTTTGCTGGCAACACAATCTTCAAGGTATAAATTTACTAATTCTTGCCAAGACATTCTTTTTTTGCTCTGTAACAATGAACATCAACACGTCGAGAACATTACCATGCTCTCAATTACCAACTGCATAGACAGTAAATCCTAATTCTAGAGATAACTCTAAAAATGCTTCTAATTCCATCAAATTCTGAAAATATGGATGTTTCCTCAACTCTTTACTGATCAAATCTTTCAGTATGCACTCGCGAACATCAGGGTTACGGGGCAGTACAGTACTAGTTGTGTACTTTTTCCTCAGACTCTCAGACCATTGTGAAAACACAAAGTTTAAGCTCTTCAAGATTTGACTCTGATCTTTACGATCTAGGACAGTATCTCCATATAGATCGATTTGCTCTATGGCATAACTATCTATCTGGTCTTTAAGCCACTCCAACATATCATCACCAACCTCAAGTTGGAGAGGAGTTTCACTGCCACTTTTTGCTAACCAAATCATGGATAACTATTCACCCGAGTAAAGTCTTATCCTTTCCTTATGTATTTTGTAGAATTCCAGTATGCTGCCGAGAGCATCATCATAAGGTAATTCCTTAAACTCTTTCAGGATTGATTCAGCAATCGATTCAGGAGATAAGGTAACACAGCTCTTCTCACTTTGAGTATCTCTATAAGAAGAGGAAATCGCACCTAGCTGAGGAAATACTATTGAATCTTCCGACCAGGACAGCGTTGTAGGAGCAATTATACCAACAATATCAATAGGACTTTGCAATAAAGCTACTTGCCACGAAGGTAATTCATTCACACTAAGGCTAAATGTTAAGGTATTATCATTAATTGGCTTGCTCACAGATTGAAAGGTGTCAGCACTGCTAAATACGCGCATTGTCCTACCATTTGAAGAAATCTCATGGCAAACCTCTATCCCCAATTTTTTTGCCAGTGCTAGAGCAAAAGGGGAAGCCATCTTATCACCAGAATAGACAGCACTTAATTCTATCTTTTCATTTTGCAGCCAAGCGAGCAAACGACGTAGTATCAAAGCTGCTTCATATTCATCTAACTGTACAAACCAGTATGCTTGGACTGTATCTCCTTCATCCTCAGCACCTCCCAAGACGATTATCTTCGCCAGACTATATGTATATCTTCTAACATCTAAATGTTCTCCTATAAATGGATATGCTCTTCGTTTAACCTCTCCTACAAGTTTAGATATATCTGAATTGGTAATTGATAACTTGTCTATAATTTGCCAATTACTATTTGATAACACAAGTTCTATAAGGTTGCCAATTATATCGATCCTTGATGAATCTTTTTGTGCCTCATCATATAGTAATTGAGTGGCTTTATCCTCCAGACCGGCCAAGACTAACAAACCTGCATAGCGAGTCACATCAGTACTATCCCACGAGAGATTAAGCTGTTTATTCGCCAAAGTAAGACCTTCAGATTCAAGATTGAGTTCAATCATTAACTCCGAGAGTTCCCAAGCTGCAGCAGACTTGACTTCAAGGGTAAGAGCTTTTTGAAAGCCAGACTTTGCGAGTTGAATTGCATCATTCTCGGAATCCTTTTCTAATGCACAACGAATTTCGTTAATAGTATCTGACAGCGCTTTTATTTCCGTACTTCGTTCGTCGTTTTTAGTGACCATCTTTATTTAACCTGCTGTTGGAGTCGTTTCCATTTCAGTCAAAATAATTTCTTTAACTTCTTCAATTTCTTCCTGACTTAACGTTTTTTGCTCTGCCTCTTGAATTTTATGAATGGCTTCATGAATAGCCTTATCAATTATCCGTTCTTCAGCTAAGATATCCTCATCTCTTGCAATTCTTGAAGGTCCGATGAAAAAATCGATAAGCATCGTTGTCAAACCTTCTCTTTCAGCTTCCCATTCTGCAATTGCTTTCCTACGAGATAAGATCTTTGCGTCGGCACGCGCAGAGCTTGTTGATGCTGTTATAACCGCAGCAGCTGAGAGGATCTTAAAGGCATTTGTTGGAAAAGCCGTTACGATTTTGCCAGTTGCTTTATCAACTACTACCCGTATGATTGTTTCTCCCCCGCCACCTATTTTAAGCCCGAGTTGTTTTTCAAAAACAATTCGCCTCCCTTGATCAACAACGTTATCAGGATTTTTCAGGGCTTTTTGAACCCACTTTTTGACAAACTCGCCTCTCACAAACTTAGATCTTGTTAAATATCTAGCCATATTTTTAGCAACATGCCGCTTGAAAACATGATTAGAGACGTTTGGGCCTCTCTTAGCAAGCCATCTAAGGGCTTTCTGTGCAGCTTTTGCAGCAGCTTGACCAAGAGGATTTCTTTGAACGATTGCTTCATAAACTTGAGGAGAATTAATTTGCTCTATCGTTGGCGCTACTAATGGATGAATCTTTTGCCCATAATCATCATGCATAAAAGGAATAGTCTCGAATTTTATCTGATGAGCTTTGTCTGCACTTGCTTCAGTAGACTTCCTTTGCATTCCTCCTCCTGTCTGTTGCACCACATGAGTCAACTCATGCGCGGTCAACTCATTATTCCCAGGTTCCTTCCCCGCCCCAAAATAAACATCACTCCCATGAGTAAACGCCTGAGCGCCCAACTCCCTATTCATCTGCACCGCTTCACCACCCGTATGCACCCGCACTCCACTAAAATCAGCCCCAAAGCGCGGCTCCATAAACCCTCTCACGTTCTCCGATAACGGAGAACCCCCACCCTTAGACGCATTCAAACGACTCTCTAAATCCCCAGAGGCTTGATTTCCGTCTATTTGAGCTGCCCGTTGTATCATCTGGCGCATCTGCACGCGCGGATCAATTTGCCTCTGCATTACAGGTTGAATCGACTGTGCTCTTTTCCATATCTGATGGGGGTGATGGGGGTGATTGGTATCTAATTGACGCTGAACGGATGCTGAACTATCAGCAGGAGCTGACATTGACATTACCTGAGACGCTACTCGGTCAGCTTCTTGCTCGTAAGTATCTCCAGGCGCTCCTACCGTCAACTTAGTTTGAATACCAATTTCATCTAAATCTTTCCTTTCCTCCCCCACCTGTTCTTTCTCTTCCTTCGCACAATCAGCACATTGGCGTTGAATCGGGTTTTCTGAGACAGGGGCAAAAGCACCTTTTAATTTGGAAGCTGGACTTTCTGGTAAGGGTGGGGGTGGCTCAAACGTTGGTGCCCAGGGTGATTCAAATTTAGGTTGTACTTTTGACCCTTCAGCTTCCTCCTGTTTCTTAGCTTGGATTCCTCGCATCACATTGGCGGTAAGTCTATCCGCCGAGTCTCTGGAATACTCCCCTATTTCTTGGGATGAGGTTGATGACGGGTTTGACTTGGGTTGAATCGAAAAATGTCCCAGTTTAGATGGACTCTTACCCTTTTTCTGTACCGTTGAGGGAGTCCAAGAAGAATTTTTCTTTTGTACGGGTTTATACATGATGCCACCTCGGTTGCCTGCCAACACTCATCCGTTCCCAATTTCTGCGTCAGTTTTCGGGGAATAAGTCTTGCTGAACAAGATTTTGCACCATAGTACAAGAAAAAGGCGATCGCTCTTCTAAATCGACATCAAACTTTACTTTATCAAACTTTACTTTGAGGTGTGTGTAGCCGTCGGTCTTGATATGTTGGCTTGTAGGGGGGTAGGAGTAGAGTGGGCTTTCTGGACATAATTTTTGATGAAATCGTCAAATTATCAGAATTTCCCCACCCAACAAAATTAGGCGCTCTTTCTGTATCCCCAAAATGTACAAGTAGCAAGGTTGATCAGGAATCAAGATAGAGATTTGCGATCGCGCGGTAGGATGAGGATCACGCTACAATAACCCTGATATCTAATGGTTGAAGTCAAAATGGAAGTTTTTCAACTGACAACTACTGTCAATGCCTCCGGTCATTTGATCCTTGATATTCCCACACAACTCTCTCCTGGACCCGTGAATATTGTGTTGGTACTCAGTTCATCTGTTGCATCTAAAGTGCAAAACCAGAACTATGATTTTTCTGATTTGGCAGGGCGACTGAATTGGCGAGGAAATGCAGTAGCCATGCAAAGGGCTTTACGAGATGAGTGGTAATCGCTATGTGCTGGATACTAATGCTATCGTTGCTTTGTTACAAGGCAATCTCCAATTGGTTCAATTACTCCAGAATGCTAGTTGGATTGGCATTTCAATTATTAGCCAGATTGAGTTTCTGGTGTTTTCCGGACTAACTGAAGCGGATCGCCAGCTTTTTCAACAGTTTGTTCAACGAGTGGAGGTTGTGGGTTTAACAGCAGGTGATGCAACTTTGATTGAGAAGATTATCGAAATTCGTCAGCAATATCGCTTGAAATTGCCCGATGCCACAATTGCAGCGATCACAATCCAAAATGGAGCAAGTTTGGTAACGGCTGATCGGGAGTTCTCAAAAGTTACGCAGTTGACAGTGACTACTTGGTAGTGAGTCATTGCTGGATCTAAAACTAGATCTAGGTTACTCAATTGCTCGATCAGTTGCCAATTAATGGAGGCGAGTAGGGTGGGCAAATGGATATAATTTCTGGTGAAATTGTTAAATTAACGTAACTTGCCCACCCTACAAGATATGCGATCGCACTTACCTTTCAGCGATAGCCCGCACAGTCTCCACTGGTAACGATAACGCTTCAGCAATTTGTTCTACAGTTAAACCCATTGCCAATAACTTAGGAATCGCATTTCGTTGCGCTAACTCCGCTTGTTCTCGTGCCTGTTGTTCTTGTCTTTTTTCCCGTTCAGCTTGTTCTCTTGCTCGTTTTTCTAACCTTCGCTGTTCAATAATTTCCACAAAAGAAGCAAATCGCTCCCCATCAGGATGGTATAGCTGTAAATTTCCTTGTTCCAATTCAAATCGAATGCCCAGACGGGGACTAATCCAACCCGACATTCTCGGAATTGGCTGTAATACTTCGTTATCCCGTTGCCATCCTTTGAGGATTCCAGACTGAGGATTAAACAGGTAATATTCCTCAACACCATAACGTTCGTAAAAATAACGCTTGGTTTCCTCTAATTCTGTCTTCGTATTACTGTGAGAAGCGATCTCGAAAACCACTTGGGGCGGAATATTGTCTTCTTCCCACTGTTTATAGGAACGTCGATCACCCTTGGGACGCCCGATGACAACCATGACATCAGGCGCTTGTCTAATCCACGGTTCGCCTTCCACTGGATACCAGAATAAATCTCCAGCTACAAAGACATTAGGATTCTCAAGAAATAGGGCATCAATTCCACCTTGAATGGTGACAATCAAGCGGAATTGGATTGTATTGTCTGCCAAGGGTTGACCGTCACTTTCGGGGTAGATGATTTTAGAGAAGGTAGAAAGGGGCATGATATCACAGGAACAAACATTTTTTGTCACTTTAGCATATCCCCAAAAGACGATGGAGAAATCCATCGTGCGCTGTATTCCCAGACTGTACAAGCTACCCGGTTGATCAGCACTCAGGAACAATTGTGCGATCGCGCCAAGTCTCAAGAATTTTTTGGTAGCTAAGGCTACAGTTTTTCGGTTTTGTCAACTTAAGCCCTGGAGATGAAAACTATGCCGTTAATATTTCTAAATATTTTTAGCTTGGCAGTGTAGAAAAAGGGAATAAGGGTTTAGCCAAACGACTACTGGCTCAGGCGCAAATGAAATATCCCGGAAAATCTGATCGGTGGTACGCGGAGAAAATTATTTATGATTTAGAGCGTGACGGTGCGGGTAGTGGGCGTCGTTCCAGCTATGGGGTTAATCGCCGAGAATTGCGGGAGAACATTTTCCTGGCTGGCTCGATGATATGGCTGGTTAACTCAGTTACCTCCTTGGTTGGTCGTTTGTTGAGATGAGTCATTTGTCAGTTGTCAGTTGTCATTGGTAACGTTAGCTATTTCCGGTGTTCCACCACTGAAATTCTGAGCAACGACGAAATCTCCGACTTGTTCAAGAAGTCAGGGAGCTATAGCTAGCCTTATCTAGGTATTGATATCAACGGCAAGTTCAACTCGATTTAATACAGGAGTATATATATCAACTTCAACCTCTGGGACTCGAATTGACACAATTAATGAATAACGAGCAGATTGCTGCCAACGATCTAAGTATTTTTTCTCTTTCCACCATCCACCAACTGGATAAACGGCGATCGCACCTCTTTGTGCCAGTTCAACAGCAGTGCCATTCCAGATATCCGAATGTATTGAACCTCGGTTTCTTAGCTTTGAACCGAGAAACCAATTGTCACTCTCCGTTCTAGTCGTTGTGTTTTCCTCTTCTTCTCTAGCCGCTTTATTGATTCGTTTCCTAAAATCATCATGGCTTTCCAAGGGGCGTTTTACTTCAAACCGTAAGCCGTATGATGCATACCGATGACGCTGACCCCATCCGCGTTCCCCAGGATTTGGCTCAATGAAGTAAGAAAGAGTAACCTTTATGTCCAGGATTCTCAACTGGTGATACATCATTGAGGTCAAGATAGTCAGTAGCCATCATATCCTGACGAATGTTACCGACAGAAATGACCATGAGTCGTCGCCAATCATCTTCACCGAAGCATAACTGATCTATTGCGGCTGACCAAGATGACGGAGTTCCTTGATTAGAGGGTACACTGGTTACTGCCATGCAAAAAACTCGACGCCGAGTCGGAGCCTGAATTTCGGGACGAGCCACAGCTTCCTGTGTAATTGCACCGTAAAGTTCAGGATCGTTCGGTTGGTTAGGTTGGAGTATTTTAACGGACTCCAGCCGATGCCTAAGTTTTACCTGATTAGAGGTTTGTAGTACATCTAATAAATCAGAATATAGCGCTAAGCCAGCCATCTGAGTACCGTGACCCCGGTTATCATGGACTCCCCAGCTAGGTTCGTAGGTATGCACATCGCTGGGATCTAAAGCTGGCTCAATGAGTGGATGGGTTCGGGTAACTCCACTATCTAATAGACATAACGCGATCGCATGTTGACCTGGCTCAAGGATACGATCCGCTACATCTCTAGCCCAACGTTCTTGTTCCATTGGACCCATGTCCAAAAACATTGATGGGGTATCTTTGGCAATACGCAGTTCTGCAACAGCATCCGAGTTTTTGATCAGCCTCGCCATTGCTTCTACATCAGCCATAGCTAGAACAACCTCCCGTTCTGGGAAGGAAATCGCGTGGGGTTTGGTTTGAATATTCAGGCGCTCAGTAATAATATTAAACGTTTCACGTTGGTCACGACGCAGCCAGACTTCCCACCAAACTTCTTGCCCATCTTGAGGAAAGAGGGTTGAATCGTCCGTAAACAGTGAGCGAACAGTACCAATCTCTACCGTTTCTAGTCGCGCAACCAATACTTCATTCTTAGGCTTACCTTTTTTCGTTTCCTGATCACGGTATTGTTCCACTTTTGACAGAAAGTAGTCAGTGGATGCTTCCGGTACAAATACCGTTGCTTTGACCACATCCTCCTGTTCAGCAGGCTTATGTACTGCCACAAGTTCAATCTTCTTTTGGCGATTTTCTAGTTTCTCAAACGCATTTGCTTGGTCAGCCAGCACCTGAAATTCTAAATAAAAACCCGGTTTACCCGTGGCTATTTCGGGTTCACGAGAGTCTAACTGCTGTCGAGCCTTAAGAAGGGATCGACCAATCGCTCGTGCTAACTCGTTAGCATGTCTTTCTCTATCGCGAGGGGGCGGTGGTGGAGTTGTTCCTGTACGTGGCGATGTGTAATTTTCGCTTTCACCACTATCAGGAAGATAGATATGAGGACGATCACGCGACTGATCAACCATTCGATATTGAACTCCTTATTGCTCAAAGGTAATATCCTTTCGTTCCAGGATAGCCAAGATTAGGGTTTCTTCGCTGACTTGTTTGGTATTCGATAATATCGCTTGTTTTGCCGCTTCGTCTGTCGCTCTGACAATCTCAGCTTGAGTGAGTCCCTCGGCTGCGTCGATAATGCGTGACCAATCCTTCCATCCTATATCAAAGGTTACTAGCCGCATTCTTATCAGTTTGCGAATTATTTTTGCATCCGGCAGCTTGTACTTAATTACATCGTCAAAGCGCCGAAAAAGGGCGTTGTCTAATAAGCTGGGGTGGTTCGTTGCCGCAATAATAATGCTTTGGCTATTATCATTTTCCAAAAACATCAAAAAAGAATTGAGTATGCGCCGAATTTCTCCCACATCATTTCCCGTCGTGCGCTGGGTGCCAATCGCATCAAATTCATCAAATAAATAGACTCCTTTGGTTACGCTCATGGCATCAAAAATAACTCTGAACCGACTAGCCGTTTCTCCCATAAATTTACCAATAATACTTTCATAAAGTGTGGTAAAAAGCGGAAGTTGCAGCTCTCCAGCTAAAGCCGCCGCCGTCATTGTCTTCCCTGAGCCTGGTGGTCCGACAAACAGGAGTTTACGACGAGGTGACAAGTTATGTTCCCGCAACCGTTTTTGTTGCTTTTGTTCGGTTAAAATTCGTTTTAATCGACTCTCTAATTCAGGTTGCAGAATCATTTCAGATAACCGCGTCTCTGGATATCTCACGGATACTAGATTCGCCAGATCACCTTTGGGTTGAGCTAAGGGTATAATTCCAGGTGTTTGCTCTATCACAGACTTACGCTCTTTGGCTTGATCAATTAACTCTCTGATTTCTTGAGCTAACTTCCCATGTCCCAGCCTTGCTTCATAAGCTGCCATCTGTAGAGCAGCAGAATAGAACTGCCGATCCTCACCTTCCAGATGGCTCTTTAAAAGCGCTATAATGTGCCGAGCAGTGGACATGATTGATCTTTGCCTTTTTTCGTGGCAGTCTTAACTGTAGTACTATTAAAACTTGAATGTTGGTCAGTTTAGCCGTTGTTATGGATGGCAAATTCCGCCTTGACAAAAACTCCTCGGTAGGTCATGGTCACATCTAATCCAAAAAGTACACAAGCCGTAACTGCTCATCGGATTTAACTATATCGTTTTGCTGACCACTTCTAGTATAGTACAATTGCACTATAGTGATCCGCTTTGAATATGCTAGTGAGTCTTGCCCATCCACTGATAATCTGGATCAAAATGCGGCTGTGATTTACCCGATTGGCTTAGGTGATCACTTGGCTGTGGTAGTTTCTTGAGATGATGCTGCACTGTGCCATTACGGGACAAGGCTATACCAAGGGAAAGACCTTGAATTGATTCAATCAACTCCAAGCAACGATTTTTAGATCAAGTGTATAGTTCAATTCCTTTGTATCAATTTAAAATCCATTTTTTAAGGATAGAATACTGTAGAATTAAGCATTAATGTGAAAATAATATTGTAAGTTTTGATTTCAAGATAAATACAAAATTGTTCCCTATACTCCAAAACTCACACCATGACTACTGAAACTCCTTTATCCCGTGGGTACTTTTTCCTTGGAGTCATCTGCCTTCTGCCTTCTCCTAAAAGGGGTTCGTTAACCTGGATTTAGTATAATCTCCCTATTCGCTAGCGATATCCTTTAAGAAGTCGGGGATCTAGTAGTAGTGTGAAAACAACCATTACCCAATTTCTTACTACGGTTATGAGCAATCGCGAGAAACTACGCCAACTCCTACTCCAACTTGACAACAAGAGCTACAAAGCCTACAAGGATATTAAGGGACGCTATAACTTTTCGGATTTCACCTTAATTGTCGATCGCGTCCAAGGTGATCCCTTTGCCAGTCCCAGTCATGTTCGGGTGCAACTGTCCCAAGCGGTGGCGGATTTTCCCAAAACCCTTTACCAAAGTCGTAGTCGAGAAATCGCCTTACGGGATTACCTAACACGCCAGTTTGATTTAGTGGCGCGAGAATTCAGTTCCCACCGGGGAACCGGGAATAGTGGGCGGATTGCGATTATGTCTGTGGGACAATCGGTAATTGAGCGCACGGCTGCATTTATCAATGATGAACTCGTCGAAGTGCGCTTTGTCGTCGGATTACCTGCACGGGGACGACGTATCTCTGGGCGTCAGGCGGCGGAAATGTTGTGTGAGGATATTCCGGAGATTGTTGATCAAGCGCTGAAGTACGACTCTCTAGATGCCGTAGAGATTAAACAGCACATTGAAACCATTGAAGATGCAGACTGGATGCGTCAACAGTTAGCCGAACGGAATTTAGTGGCATTTATTGCTGATGATGCCATTCTACCCCGACGCAGTGGCGTGGATGATCGCCCATTAGACAAAAATGCCTTACCCTTCCAATCCCCAGAAACCTTGCGAGAAACGTTTAATTGTCCCAATCGGGGAGAGGTAACCGGGATGGGGATTCCAGCAGGAATTACCCTGATTGTCGGCGGTGGTTATCATGGTAAGTCTACCGTCTTGCGATCGCTCGAGGTGGGGGTCTATAATCACATTCCCGAAGATGGACGGGAATTGGTGGTGACTCAAGCCTCAGCCGTAAAGATTCGGGCAGAAGATGGGCGTAGTATTGCCAGTGTCGATATTTCGCCGTTTATTAACCAACTACCTCAAGGTCGGTCTACTCGTCAATTTTCCACCGCCAATGCGAGTGGGAGTACCTCCCAGGCGGCGAATATTATTGAAGCGTTAGAAGCCAATACCCAATTATTACTCGTGGATGAGGATACGGCGGCGACAAACTTTATGATTCGTGATCATCGGATGCAACAGTTGATTGCCAAAGACAAGGAACCGATTACGCCGTTTATCGATAAGATACGCCAACTCTACACCGATTATGGGGTATCCACGATTGTAGTCATGGGGGGTAGTGGCGATTACTTTGATGTCGCCGATACCGTCATCGCCATGGATAACTTCCAACCCTACGATGTTACCGAAAAAGCCCGCGCGATCGCGAAACAGTATCAAACGGAACGGATTCCCGAAGGCGGAAAAGAGTTTGGCGAGATTGCGCCGCGTATTCCGTTACCCGAAAGCATTGACCCCAGTCGCGGTTCACGAGACGTTAAGCTGAAGGTGCGCGATGTGGATGAAGTTGTCTTTGGCAAAGAGGAAATTGATTTAGCCGCCGTTGAACAGATTGTGGAGAAAGGGCAATTACGGGCAATTGCTGAAGCGATTGTTTATGCCAAACGGCACTATATTAATGGGCGACATACAGTTGCCGAAGTGCTAAATCGGATGATGGCAGATCTTGAATCTCAGGGATTAGATTTGCTGGGAAATTTGCCAGAAGGAGACTTAGTATTATTCCGGCGATTTGAGTTAGCCGCCGCCTTAAATCGATTGCGAACATTGCAGGTACGGGATCATCATTAACATCCTCTGTCACCGTCGCCAAAAGCTGATTTGTCGGTCATAGATCTGTAGGGGCGACCCACTTACTCAATTAAGAGAACCGACCCCTAACTATTGTCGGGTCGCCCTCCTAAAATTGACTGACTGAGAATGATGCAAGATGTGGGGTATAATCATCCCAGTCGTAAACTTGCTCACGATTCTGCCCCACCATGGCTCAATTAAAAATTGTTAACAATTTTGATGGCAGCTTTGTCCTTGAACCAGACGCCCAGACCCATTTATTTAGCTTGTTGAACGGTGAATCATTCCGCCAGCAAGTCGCGGGACAACTGCACTGTCAAGACTTGGAATTCACCGAGTTACTGTTTCAACCTGTCCCCTACAGCGAAGGGACTCCCAAGGGGATGCCACGGCAGTTTGAACAGTATCACGAATCGGACGATTATGCAATTATAAACGTCCCGCCCAACTTCATGTTCAAAGCCAAAATCTTCAACCCCAGCCGCCTCTGCGCGATTTATAGAAAAATAGCCTAAGGATTGCTGATGAGTTCTGAAACGCCAATTCCCGCTCTCTCTGACCTAGAGTATATCCCTTATCTGGACGAGGAGGGTAATCTCCCGGAATCCTTATCCGGTAAAATCGGTGTCTATGCCATTTTTGACCAGGATAAAACTCTGCAACTGGTTAACTATTCTCGTGATATTTATGTCAGCTTAAAACAACACCTAGTCCGTCAGCCTCAATCTTGCTATTGGTTGAAAGCGGAAACCATTGAGCGCCCCAATCGCACTCGCTTGGAAACAATCCGCAAGGCTTGGATTGAAGAAAATGGAGACATTCCGCCAGGGAATGGTCAAGATGAAGCGATTTGGAATCAGCCGATTGATGCGAAAAAGGCGATGACAGATGAGGATAAAGCCACCTATAACAAGAGTGAAGAATTAGGTCAAATTAAGCTGTTAAAGAAAATAGCACGGCGCGTTGAAGCGGAAATAGTCGAACAATTAAATGCCCGTGGTGTGCAAGCTGAGATTCGTTTTAATCCTAAGTTAAAAGAGCAGGGATTACTGGATTTAAAATAATGACTCGCCCAGAAACCGGGTTTCTTTGTTAGACATTTCCTATCAATTTTGGGTATGGCTTCAGGAACCCGGTTTCTCAAGTTATTGTATAGACTATACCTTATCGAAAAACCCCATTCAAGTTGGGATGTTATTACCATCTTTACAATCGGGGAAATAATCGCCACAATATTTTCTTTGAACGCGAAAATTACCTCTATTTTTTGCGCCAAATCCGTCGATTCCTAATTCCCCAGACTCTAGATGTTATCGCTTATTGCCTGATGCCCAACCATTACCCCCTGGTTGTGTACCTAAAATCTAGTAAGTAGGTTGGTGGAAATAAACTTAACTAGATTAAGTTATGTAAACAAGCCTCAAACCCTTACTGTTCCCTGTTCCCTGTTCCCTGTTCCCTGTTCCCTAATCTCCACCGCTAACTTTAATTGTGTCCACCTACTTAACCTCTCAGAAACAAGACAGCGGTCAAGAAACCGGGTTTTTTTGAGTGAAAGGTTGATATAACGTTGTCATCCTCACGAGAAACCCGATTTTTAGGAATACATATTCGGTTTCTCAGAGTTGCTTAAGATATCATAATTCATATTCATCATTCATAAACAGCTTGCCTAAATCGCTCATGACGCCAACGCTGCTCAATAATCGCTATCGCATCCTCCAGACGCTGGGGGCAGGTGGGTTTGGGAATACCTTTCTCGCTGAAGATACTTACATGCCGTCGGGACGTAAGTGTGTGATTAAGCAGCTTAAACCCATGACTCATGATCCCCAAACCTATCAGCAAGTAAAAGAGCGATTTCAGCGGGAAGCGGCGGTTTTAGAAGAGTTAGGTGAAAGTAATCACCAAATTCCCCGATTATTTGCTTATTTTTCCGAGTCTGGACAATTTTACTTGGTTCAGGAATGGATTGAAGGGGATACCCTGACTCAAATTGTAGACCGGGAAGGTCGGCTGAATGATGGTCAAGTCAAGGCAATTTTGTTGAGTCTGTTGCCTGTACTGGATTACGTCCACAGTTGTCACATTGTTCACCGGGATCTTAAACCGGATAATGTGATTGTCAGGCGGCGAGACGGATTACCTGTGCTGATTGACTTTGGTGCCGTGAAAGAAGCGATTAAAACGGTTGTTCATTCCCAAGCCAATACCACCCCATCGATAGTCATTGGCACACCGGGGTTTATGGCAGCCGAACAAGCGGCAGGACGTCCTCGCTATGCTAGTGATCTGTATAGTTTGGGCTTAATTGCGGTATTTTTGCTCACGGGTAAATTACCGCAAACCCTAGAAACCGATACCCGCACGGGCGAAATTTTATGGCGTCGGGATGCGCCCAATTGTCACTCCCATTTAGCTACGGTGATTGATCAGGCGATTCGCTTTCACCCGCGCGATCGCTTTGCGGATGCTAAGGAAATGCTGGACGCCTTAAACGCCCATCCAACAACGATCGCGACACCCACATTATCCCTTTCTAGTTCTAGCGAATCTGTCCCTTCTACCCGTAAGCCAGTCGTTCCGCCAACTGTTCCCATCCGCAGAAAACCTCTACAAGCAGACGAGGAACAACCCTCTCGGCGCTTCGGCGGTTTAATTGCTGGCGGCTTACTCCTAAGTGCTGTGGCGATTGGCTGGGGTTTAAACCGTGTATTAGAACCCTCCAATCGCATACCGTCACCCTCAGAGTCAGTATCCGCCTCCTCTGGAAACACCCCTCTGCCCTCACCTACACCGCCCCCAACCTCTTCACCTCCGCCAACTCCGCCGCCTAAACTGGTGAACCCGGAATCTCCAACATCCCTATACCCAACTGATCCCACATTCCGTATCCAAGAATCCCCAGAACTCCTGCCGTCTCCTGATCCCCCCGCACCCTTTGCCTCTGAACCGTCAGTGTTATCCTCCCCCTCTCCTCCCCCGTCTCCTGTCGCTTCCCCAACCCCCACACCTTCACCCTCACCTGCACCCGAAAACCAGACGCCCAAACCACCTCTATCCAATAAAATCCCTGGATTTACACCAGGAACCTCTCGAAAAGTTGTCGAAGCCACCTTAGGCACGCCAACCCAGCTTTCCAAAGGGTTGTGGCATAATACCCAGGCGTTACTCTATGAAGATTTTATTCGCGATCGCGTCAGTCTCGGTTATCTGTTTGATCGCGATACCAAGCGTTTGCGCCAAACTGAGGTGGCTTTTGCCCAATCTGTGGGATTAGAAACGATGGCAGATACCTTAGATAAAATGCTGAGTCGCAATCTCTCACCAGAGATTCGCCAGGGATTAACTCAGGTTTATCAGCGTCAATCCACTCGTTATCGTTTCACCAGCAACAATGGTTCTCCCTTAAAAGGGGTGATTGAACGCAATGAACGCGATCGCATTTATATTGGGGTGTGGGAAGCTGATTTACATTAAGGTCATTCGTCATTCGTCATTCGTCATTTGTCATTCGTCATTTGTCATTCGTCATTTGTCATTTGTCATTTGTCATTTGTTCAATATTAGTAATGGGCGGGTTTAGTCACATCAGGGCGGGAAAAAAATGATAATAGTGAAACCCGCCCCTACTTCCCTTAACAATTCAAAATTCAAAATTCAAAATTCAACACTCAATCCGCCAGTATTTTGCTCCAACTTTGGGCACCAATAATACCATCAGCCGTGATCCCTTGTTGTTGTTGGAATCGTTTAACGGCGGCGGCTGTCGCTGGACCATATACTCCATCTGGTGTAGCCCCGACACGACGTTGTACATATTTGACCACAGATCCTGTGGCATGGTTTTCTCGCAACACTGGCATGGCTAAGATTTGAGTAATGATCTGCCAGGTTTTAGCATCAGCAGTACCTGTGGGTGTAACCCCAACGATCGCCTGAAAGGTTTTGAGTGCTGCTGTAGTATCCGCTTCGTTGGAACCATCTTCTTTTAATGGTGTACCTTTGGGACTTCTGATTTTGAGTCGATTTAAGGCTTTTTGAAGGTCAACAATTGGATTTTGGGAAAGAGGAATCGTCGGTGATGCGGTTTGTCCAGTTAATCCTTTGACAATTGCATTTGCCACGGCTTCGGCATCGTAGCGATCCATGTCCTCTTGATTATCGCAGAAACAGCACTCAACTAGAATCGCTGGCATTGCGGTATTCCGGAGAACGTACAAATGGGAACCATCTTTAATCCCGCGATTGAAGTACCCTAAGTCAACAATATTATCTAATACAGGCTTAGCCATATCCTTCCCTGTATTGCTGATGGCAAAGACTTCTGCGCCTTTAGCTTTGCCGTTAAAGGCATTAAAATGGATGGATATAAATTGATCGACACGATTGTTATTCGCTGTATTGCACCGTTGTTGTAGGGAGTTGCTCACACTCCAAGCACGACTAGGTGTACAGTCTACGACTTGATGACCCAGGGATTTAAGTTTCGAGATCACTCTCGTCCCCACCGCCTTAGTCATATCATCTTCTTTTCTGATATTGCTAGCACCAGTATCTGGAGGGCAGTTATGTCCGATATCAATTCCGTATTTCATTGTTGACTCCCAATTGGTGATGAGATGTTAGTTCACTTAACTCGAATGTCGCTGACTTAAACTGGGTTCGTAGTAGGCACGAAGCGTGCCAGAAGCGAAGACAGCGCTTACTACAAACTCTAAAGTCAGTGCCATTCCACTTAACTCTGATGATGACCGATGACTGAACCGATGCACTAGGGGTTGACATCCCTACCACCCTTTTGTTCCGTTTGTGAAATCGGCAATAGTGGTTCAGAACATCTGTCTGCATCTCCCCAATTCCGATAATCCGATCCGGAGAAAATTCTGGAAACGTACTAATCTAGAGAAATTTAGGGAATTCTAGGATAGCAAGACATGAATGAGTTTATGGCAGCCGCGATCGCTCAAGCCAAACAGGGACTCCGGGAAGGGGGAATTCCCATTGGTTCGGTGTTAGTCAAAGAGGGTCAGATTATTGGTCAAGGATATAATAAGCGGGTTCAAGATAATGATCCTGTGACCCACGCCGAGATTGATTGCCTGCGTCATGCGGGCAGAATCGGCAACTACAATGACACAATCCTGTACTCTACATTAATGCCCTGTTACCTCTGCGCCGGGGCTGTGGTGCAATTTGGGATTAAAAAAGTGATTGCTGGCGAGTCTCAAACCTTTGCGGGTGCTAGGGAATTTATGGAATCCCATGGCGTCGAGGTTGTGGATTTGAATCTAGAGGAGTGCCAGCAGATGATGAGCGACTTTATTCAACAGCATCCCAAACTCTGGAATGAAGATATCGGCGTTTAGCCAAAGAGATGGGGAAGATGGGGAAGATGGGGGAGATAGGGGAGATGGGGGAGATGGGGAAGAGTTTTGAAAGTTGTAGGGGCGGGTTTCACAACTATCTTTTCGGTTACACCCAGATGTAACTAAACCCGCCCCGACTTGACCAATGACCAATGACCAATGACCAATGACCAATGACCAATGACCAATGACCAATGACAAGTTAATAAAAGTTCATCAGAACTTCACTGAGTTTTTTTTGGACTTTATCTGGACTTGATAGACGATTGGCTAATCTGGTAAATAAGCTAAGGCAAGTCGATTCACACCCAAGCAATCTCTCCTGCCAACTGGCTTAATCAGCATCGGCAATTTGCAATTTGGTGAAATTTGAGAAAGACGCCTTGTTTCGCACAACTGATACTGGAAATTGTCACTAGGACTTATTAATCATGACTGGCTCTCCTTTAAAAAAATTTCTCTTTACGCCGATAATTCTTTCAACCGCCGTCTTCTCAGCTTTGACCTTACCTCTAGCGTTCTTCGGAGATCAAGAGGTCACGATCCAACTGCAAGAAGAGCCTGTACATCATGGAAAACTCCGGGATGTTGCTACTCCTTACCTAGGGTTGGCAAGTGTTTTAGGTATAGGGACGGGAATCGCGACAATCGCTGTAACCGGGTGGCGACAATCGTCTAAAAAATCTGCCCAAGCCGAAGAACAGCTTTCGGATTTAGAGCGAAATCTTCAAGAAAAGGAACAACTTTTAGAAGAACTCAAACTTTCTAAATCTCGACTCGCAGCGGCTGGACTCAATAATTTTTTAGAGAAAGAAGGCGAACAAGAATCAGGTCTGCTTTCTGAGAACGAAGATCAACCCCTGGTTGAAGAAACTGTTAAAGCAGAACCGGAAATCATTCCACCTTCTGAAAATGAAGCTCAACCTCTAGTCGAAGAAACGGTTGAACCCCAGCCTGCACTAACACCTACTGTGGTGAAATCTGAGGAACAGCCAATGAGTGTTCCGTTCACCATCACCACACAACCCTTCTATACTCAACCTGTTACCGCTCATCCCGTTAGCAGCCAAACAGCGTCAGCGAAATTTGCCTCGGCTCAAAGCTTCCTGGGTTATCAACCCAAAACATCGGTTCCCTCTGCATCAACTGGGGTAGCAGTTGGTTCATCTGAGGTTGAGCAACTTCAGGTTCAACTACAAAACATCATGTCTCAGATGATTGTCATGCAAGCCGAACTACAGGCGGCTCAAAAAGCGGCTCAGTCTCAGGGACATGCAACCCAACCGCGCCATTCAACATCACTCAAGGTGATTCAGTCTTGGTCTCAACACCCTCAGGCGGTAATTTAATAGTCCATACCCCCCCTTTTTTTAGCTATACGTCCGATCCTCTCTGGTTGAATACTGACACTTGGATGGAGACAAGGCAGATGGCAGCAGGTTACAGGGTATAAGGGAAAGATAAGTGTTGCAAGGTAGAAGGAAATAATGACGGTTTCGGTGAATATGATTTCAGACAAACAACTACGCTTCGGGATAAAAAATTAGCGTCAAATGATGACTCTCACCTCTAGTTAAGGTGTGAGAGTTTTCCCTTTTATCCACTTTTGTTTGGTTAGGGATCTGCTTGAGATGGGGAAGTCCGCGTTATACTCACAGAGTTAGCCTGGGCAGGATGTCACCAACCATGTCTACCGGATCTTACGAGAAAAGTAATTGGGCTTGGCAGTTTCAGCAGTGGCAAAAACAAGTGGGGGAATGGTGGGAACTCCAATTGTCCCGATTTTCACCAGATTTTCCAGGGGGTTCCGGTTGGTCTTTACCCGCTTGGTTAAGTTCGCCAGTTCTGTTCTTTATTGCTAGGGTAATCTTTTGGGTACTGATTGCTTTCCTGGTATGCTGGATTGCTCTACAACTCATGCGACGGTTTTCTCCTTATGTTTATTCGTGGAGAAACCAACTGCATCAGCAATCTGAGAAACTTACAACCACGCCAGATAGAACCTTATCCGTTGCTGATTGGTTGGCGCGATCGCACAACGCCCAAACTCAAGGTAACTATCGTGACGCCTGCTTGTGCCTGTATCGAGCTATGTTACAACAGTTGCATGATAGTGGACATGTTCCCCAACAACCCAGTCGCACGGATGGGGAATATCTCAAGTTAGTCCAACAGTTCCCTCAGTCTAGCGCCTATCAACGTTTGCTGATCACCCATCAACAGCTTTGTTTCAGTCAGACTCCAGCCTCGCGATCGCTGTTTGAGGAGTGTCAGCAAGCCTATCAACAAATTAATCAAGGGTGATGAGAGTTTCTAAACGACGGTTAGGGGTATTGAGTGCGATCGCGATCGCGGTTCTGATCCTGATTACTCTAGTCGCTGCGCCAGCCAACAATCAACTCAATAGTGGTTCAACCTATAGCCGCGCCCCCGATGGCTACGGGGCTTGGTATACATTTATGGCAGAACGGGGAACTCCCATCCAGCGCTGGCAAAAGCCATTGAGTGAATTCGGCGATCGCCAAGATGTCACCTTGTTGCGCGTTCACAGCCGTTTAGTACCGCATCAATTAGGGAGTACCGAGGACAACTGGGTTAAAAAAGGGAATACCCTAGTTATCGTTGGTGTCCACCAACCCGTAACCGAAGCGGCATTTAGTACCCTACAAGATAGTCCAGTTGGCAACGTTAAAATTGACACTAGGCGGCGACATAAGTCCAGCAACGATGCCATTCTTAGTGATAACTTTGGCGCGATTATATGGCAACAGCAACGAGGAAAAGGACAGGTTGTTTTCGTTACCACTCCCCATTTCGCTGCCAATGCATATCAAGATTTTCCAGCCAATTATGAACTCTTAGCTAAACTGGTGACCCAGGAAACTATAGACGATAAACTAATTAACCCATCTGCTAACGCCAATCAACTATGGGTCGATGAATACATCCATGGTTATAAAGATAAAGAAGCAATTGAACGCGAAGTTGGCGAAAATGTGATCAGTTATTTAATCAAAACCCCCCTATTTCCTCTGCTAATCCAAGGCATTGTTATCCTACTCGTGGCGATTTGGGCGGCTAATCGTCGTTTGGGACAACCCGTCACCCTATCCGCCCCTGTGGTGGATAATAGTGAAGCATACATTCGGGCGCTAGCGGCTGTCTTACTCAAAGCGGGGAGTCATGACTTTATCGTAGATAGGGTTGGCAAAGCAGAACAGCGACAACTCCAGAAAGACTTAGGATTAGGAGAGACTCCCCTCAACCATCAATCCCTAGTAGCGGCTTGGGCAAGGCAAACGGGGCGTCCCGCCAAAGACTTAGAACAACTGTTGCAAGTCTCTAACAAACGCCGCTTGAGTGAATCTGACTTGCTAAACTGGTTGAGAAAATGGTCGGAACTATAAAAAAGTTTTGAGGCAAGTAGGAGCGAGTTTTACCGATAACGCTGCGCCTAAAATCACGAACTTAACTAGAATAATACTGACTTAAGGCTGGTGGACAATGCCCACCCTACTGGCGTGGCACACCTTATTTGATGAATTAGAATTACGCCCGGAAACTGTAGGGGCGCAAAGACTTGCGCCCGATTCAATGGTCAAATCTATTCCACAATTTTAGCTGTGTCAAGCCACTACGGTATAGAATGGCAAATGACGACATGACGAATGACAAATGACGAATGACCAATGACAAATGACCAATGACAACACCATCTTTAATCGCATCAGCCAAACCCTGGGCAAAGTTGTTTTGGGTCAATCGACTGTCGTGCAACAGTTGCTTGTCGCCCTACTGAGTGGAGGTCATGTCATTATCGAAGGTGTACCGGGAACCGGAAAAACCTTACTGGTGAAAGTGCTGGCAAAATTAATACAAGCCGATTTTCGCCGAATTCAACTTACTCCTGATATTTTGCCCTCAGATATTCTCGGAACCAATATTTTTGACCTGAATAGCCGCAGTTTTACCCTCAAGCAAGGACCCGTTTTTACCGAGATTTTGCTGGCGGATGAAATTAACCGTACACCCCCAAAAACCCAAGCCGCGCTATTAGAAGCGATGGAAGAACAACAGGTGACGTTAGATGGGGAAAGTTTGCCTTTACCGGACTTATTCTGGGTGATTGCGACTCAAAATCCCCTAGAATTTGAGGGAACTTATCCGTTACCTGAAGCCCAGTTAGACCGCTTTTTATTTAAACTGGTGGTGGATTATCCAGATACCGCCGCCGAAAAGCAGATGTTGCTGAATGTACAAAAGGGATTTCGGGCTAAACGTTTTGATTTGGAACGTCTCAAACCTGTAGCAACGGTAGGACATATTCTGAATGGGCGTAAAGCGGTGCAAGCGGTTGAGGTGGATGAGAAAATATTGGATTATTTATTAGCATTGGTAGGAGGTTCACGTAACCATCCGGATTTAGCATTAGGGGCGTCTCCTCGGGCGACGGCGACGTGGTTGCAAACGAGTAAGGCGTATGCTTGGTTAGCAGGGCGGAATTATGTGACACCGGATGATGTGAAAGCAGTTGCGCCGCCGTTGTTGCGTCATCGTCTGATTTTGAAACCAGAGGCGCAGTTGGATGGGTTGATGGTTGATGGGGTGATTGCGTCGTTATTGAAGCAGGTTCCGGTTCCGCGATAATGGGTATTGCGATGAATATTCAAAATTCAAACCATAGTCAGGGCGGGTTTAGTTGCATCTGGGTGAGGCAAGAAACGATAATAGTGAAACCCGCCCCTACAAATTTAATATGATTATTCCGTCACAACGTCTTTATTGGCTGCTGCTACTGGGTATGGTAATCGCCCTTTTGCTGGCTGTTGTATTTAATCAGCCAAGCAGCATTTGGGGAACTCTGGGATTTGATGTGGTTGTCCTGAGTGTAGCGGTTTGGGATGGACAACGGGCTAAACCGCATCGTGTCACGGTGACGCGCTATCCGTTACATCGATTATCCATCGGGCGGGATAATCCTGTGGTACTATCGGTGCGATCGCGATCGTCATCTGCCCAGATTCGCCTGCGTGATCATTACCCACTACAGTTTGATGTCTCTACACCGACTCTCTCAGCCAAGCTGGAACCCAATCACACTCAGGACTTTAGCTACACCGTTCACCCCAAAAGTCGCGGCGAGTATCAATGGGGAGATATTCAAGTGCGACAACGGGGGCACTGGGGATTAGCATGGCTGGATTGGACTATCCCCGCCAGTCAGACGGTGGCGGTGTATCCAGATTTACTAGGATTGCGAGAACTTTCGATTCGCCTCACTTTAGAAAATACAGGAACCATGCGCCGAGCGCGACGCCTGGGTGCGGGAACTGAGTTTGCAGAACTTCGGGAATATGGCGTTGGCGATGATACTCGACTGATTGATTGGAAAGCCACAGCCCGCCGTTCACGTCCGTTAATCCGGGTATTAGAACCCGAACGAGAACAGACTTTAATTATTTTACTCGACCGAGGGCGGTTAATGACGGCACAGGTGCAGGGATTAAAGCGATTTGATTGGGGATTAAATGCGACATTATCCCTGGCTTTGGCGGGATTAAATCGAGGCGATAGAGTGGGAATTGGTGTGTTTGACCGAGAGGTTACCAGTTGGATTCCACCGGAACGGGGTCAGCATCAGTTATCGAAATTAATAGAACGTTTGACGCCAATTCAACCTGTATTATTAGAACCGGATTATTTTGGTGCGGTGACGCGATTAGTGAATCAACAAACTCGTCGTGCTTTAGTCGTTTTGATTACTGATATTGTTGATGTGACGGCTTCTGCTGAACTCTTATCAGCCATGGGACGCCTCACGCCGCGTTATTTGCCCTTTTGTGTAACATTACGTGATCCCCAAGTTGATACTATTGCTCACACTCGGACGTCTAATCTAGAAACAACATACTCTCGTGCGGTTGCGTTAGATTTAATTGCCCAGCGTCAGGTAGCTTTTGCCCAATTGAAGCAAAAAGGGGTATTGGTACTAGATGCACCAGCGAATCAGATTAGTGAGCAGTTGGTTAACCGCTATTTACAACTGAAGGCGCGGAGTCTACTCTAACAAACTGTTAAAATTCAGGTAGGGTTGTATTGACAAATAGAGTCGATGGGAATACTCTGACATGATTAAGCTTGCCCACGGGTTCAATCAGGGGGAACTATTACGATGGCACAAACACCACCAGAAGGCGATTGGACAGCAGAATCAACGGCAACTGCCAAGAAAAATAAG
Organism: Coleofasciculus sp. E1-EBD-02; assembly: GCF_040218245.1. Classification (NCBI taxonomy): domain Bacteria; kingdom Bacillati; phylum Cyanobacteriota; class Cyanophyceae; order Coleofasciculales; family Coleofasciculaceae; genus Coleofasciculus; species Coleofasciculus sp. E1-EBD-02. The sequence goes on from NZ_JAVJQN010000193.1 coordinate 46,016, forward strand.
TTTCCTCTTATACTATGGATATTTGCAGGTTGTGGTTGCTTGTTTTTGGGTCTAATCATTTTAGGTATAGTTTCGGCGATTGTATTACCCTCTTTTCTGAATCAGGCAACGAAAGCAAAACAATATGAAGCCAAAAAACATATTCGTTCAATCAATCGAATGCAGCAAATGAGCTATCTTGAAAAAGGTACTTTTGCTCGCTCAATTGAGGGATTCAATCTGGGAATATCGCCAGAAACAGAAAGTTATCGCTACCAGATTGTCACCCCCCAACAAATACCCGGTGTAATGGCTACAGCTGAGGCTAAAGAATCTGGACTTAAAAGTTACACCGGGGTGGTATTTGAAATTAAAAAAAATGGTCAAAATATCACAATAAATGCTATTTGTGGAACAGACAAACCTTCTACCAAACCGCCTGAAAAAGTGGTAGTGCCTAGTCGTTCAGAAGAAAGACTTCAATGCCCAGCGGGTTCATCTTATCTTTACTCTATTAAGTAAAAGGTAATTATAAGCTGTTCAGATTTAAACTGCCCATTAAATTTCAGATTCTCAACCGCGATCGCACGCCAAAAATGTCGGGGTGGTGAGAGGGGGCAGGGCGGGTTTTGGAGAAAGGTTATTGGTTTGTGGGTTAAGTTTGTGCCTAAACCCGCCCCTACAAATGAAACCTGCCTTAATCCCAACCTGAAAGGGGATAACAAAATCTATCGGATTCTCAACCGCGATCGCACGCCAAAGATGTAGGGGCGGGTTTAGGGATTAAATGAGGAAACCTACCTCAAACTAAACAGCAAAACCCGCCCTAATCCCAACCTGAAAGGGGATAACAAAACCTATCGGATTCTCAACCGCTAAATATCCTTAAGCGCCATAGTACGCGGGTTCATTCCCTGGCTTCCATTTGATATTGCAGCCAATACTGGGCTTTTGTTCTTCACTGACGGGAGACTGCGCCAATACCGCATCGATCGCGGATCGTAGATCCTTACCTGTCACAGGTTGATCATTCCCTGGGCGGCTATCGTCGAATTGTCCCCGGTATACTAATTTGCGATCGCGATCGAACACAAAGAAGTCTGGCGTACAGGCGGCTGTATAAGCTTTCGCTGTTTCCTGGTTTTCGTCATAACACAAGGGAAACGTCAATCCTAATTCTTGTGCCATTTCCTTTAACTTGTCAGGCGCATCATCGGGGTGAGTCGTGGCATCATTGGCGCTAATTGCCACAATCCCCAGATCTGCATCCTGGTAGTCTCGACCTAGTTTAGCTAATTCACCCTGTACATGCTTGACAAATGGGCAATGACGGCAGAGAAATATCACCACTAATCCCTGTTTCCCCGTAAACGTGTCTAAGGAAATCGTTTCGCCCGATACCACATCGGGTAAATGGAATTCTGGGGCTTTGTTGCCTAGAGGCAACATGGTTGAGGCTGTGAGTGCCATGATTTTAACTCCTTTGCTGACTAATTAGAGGATTGGATTGTTGAACATACAGGTGGGTAAAGGGAACGGGGAACAAGACGATATCTTATAAATTTAACTTATTAATTTATGTTTTTTTATATATTCAACCTATAGATAGAAATTTGAGCGAGTCCACCTGGGAATAACTGAAACAGAATGCCCTTTCTATCCTGTGACCGATTATCCCAGCAAATCCCATGCAAGCGTTAGATCGTCCCATTGCGTCATCACTCCAAGTGGCTATTGATACTCAACCCCTAACTGTTGTACCCGATACACCTGTGATAGATGCGATCGCGCAGATGAGTCAACTCCGAAGCACTTGTTCCTTACCGTGTTTCAATGTAGCACCAGACGCTAACCCAATCAACGAACGACGCGCTAGTTGTGTTCTGGTGTTGGAGGAAACGCGACTGGTGGGGATACTGACGCAACGGGATATTGTCCGATTAGTGGCTCAAGGGATGAATTTAACTGGGGTGAATGTGGCTGAGGTAATGACAGGGCGTTTGATTACCTTGAAAGCATCGGAATTTCAGACTATTTTTACCGCACTCAACCTGTTGCGTCAACATCGCATTCGTCACTTACCCATTGTCGATGATGGGGGGAATTTACAGGGTATGGTGACGCCGGATAGTATTCGCGCTTATTTGCAACCCAGTGACTTATTACAATTGCGTCGGGTTGAGGATGTAATGGTAACGTCTGTGATTCAGGCGAAACCGAACGCCTCTGTTTTGGATGTAGCGCTGCTAATGTCAGATTATCGCGTTAGTTGTGTGGTGATTGTTGAGGAGAAAAACGCGGGTGCATCGCCAATTCCAGTGGGAATTATTACAGAACGAGATATTGTTCAGTTTCAGGCGTTGGGTTTAGAGTTTTCCGCCATTTCTGCCCAAACTGTGATGAGTACACCCCTATTGTGCCTCTATCCCGAAGACTCGTTATGGGAGGCTCATCAACAGATGTTGTCGCGACGAGTACAACGATTGGTGGTGGTAGATAGACAAGGGAAATTGGTAGGAATTGTCACTCAAACCAGCCTGCTGCAAACCCTTAATCCGATGGAAATGTATCAGGTAATTCAGGGTTTAAAGCAAGAAGTTCACCAACTACAGCGGGAAAAGGTTGAGTTATTAGAAAATCGCACGATTCAACTCGAAAAGCAAATTAAAGAACGCACGCAGCAACTGCAAACGGAACTAACACAACGTCAACAGATCGAACAACAATTACGGGAAAGTGAGCATCGTTATGCCACCTTAGCTGACGCCTCACCCGTGGGCATTTTTCGTACCAATGCTCAAGGAATTGGCTTGTATGCGAATCAACGCTGTGCTGAAATTACTGGAATTCCCATAGCAGAAATATTGGGACAAGGATGGGCAAAAACCTTACACCCGGAAGACTGCGATCGCGTGATTCGTGACTGGCATGATGCGGTTGAGCAACAGCAGGTTTTTATCTCAGAGCATCGCTTTCTTACACCTGACGATAAGGTAACGTGGGTATTTTGTCAAGCTGTCCCGGACGTTGGAGCCAATGGCGAGACTCTGGGATATATTGGCACACTCACCGATATTAATAGTCGCAAAACAGCCGAAGCCGCCCTAAAAAATATTTTTGCAGCAACGGCTAACGTTACAGGTGCTGACTTTTTCCGAGAATTAGTCTGCCACATCGCCCTAGCTTTAGGCGTTTCTCATGTTATGGTTAGCGAAAAAGTTGGTGATTATTTTAACACGTTAGCATTTTGGTCAAAGGGTCAATTACAGCCAAACTTAACCTACCCTATCACCCATACACCTTGCCAACGGGTGTTAGCGGAAGGAACCTATTGGTGTCCATCTCAGGTGCAAAAAACGTTTGCTGATGATGCGGATTTAGTCACCTTAGACGCCGATAGTTATATGGGTGTAGCCTTGACAGATGGTGACGGAAATCCAATGGGCAATCTGTGCGTTTTACACGAACAATTCATCCCTGAACCCCGACAAGCCTTAGCCATTCTCCAGATTTTTGCTGCTAGAGCCGCCGCTGAATTGGAACGCAAACGAGCGCATCAAGCCTTGCAACGTTTCAATCAGGAACTCGAACGTCGAGTTAAGGCGCGAACCCAAGAGTTAGAGTTTCACAAATTGGCTTTGGATTATTCGGCAATTGTGGCAATTACGGATGCTCAGGGTATGATTACCTATGCCAACCAAAAATTCTGCGAAATTTCTCAATATTCTCCAGATGAATTGATTGGTCAAACCCATCGTCTGATTAATTCCGGATATCATCCATCCTCATTCTTTAAGCAGATGTGGCAAACAATTGCCCAAGGTGACGTTTGGCAAGGAGAAATCAAAAATAAGGCAAAGGATAATAGTTACTACTGGGTGGATACGACTATCATTCCCTTTTTAGATGAGCAAGGTCAACCCTTTCAATATCTAGCGATTCGTCATGATATCACAGATCGCAAATATGCTCAAGATGCGTTATGGGAAAGTGAAGTCCGGTTTCGCTCGCTGTTTGAAGCCGCTCCTGATTGTATTCATGTTATTGATCTCGATGGGTTTATTTGGCAAACCAATCCCGCATCAGTCGAACAGTTGGGGTATAGCGAAATTGAATTGATCGGTCATCCCTTGGATGAGTTCTTTACGCCAGAGTCAAAACAATGCTTTGCTGAACAATTCCCCACACTTTTGGCAACAGGGAGTAATCGCTTAGACGTGGAAATAATTCGCCGGGATGGCACGTTAGCGATTATGAATTTATCGAGTTCGTTGGTACAGGATGAACAGAAACACTGTGCCTATATTGTTGTCATTCAACGGGATATTAGTGATGCCTATCAACAAGCGATACAACGCCAACAGGCTCAAGCCAATCTCCAACAGAGTAATCAGCTATTACAAGCGATTAGCGCCGCGCAGTCTCAATTTATTGCCGATGCAAATCCCCATATTCTTTTTGATGGACTCTTGGACAGTATCTTGGGATTAACCAATAGTGAATATGGCTTCATTGGCGAGATTCTCTATACAGAGAATGGCAAACCATTTGTCGAAGAAGCTTACATGAAGATACGGGGTAGACCTGATCTAAAATCTCAGGTCATTATCCCTAGTCCGGGGAACGATAAAACGGCTCCAGGGATGGATTTGGATACCCTACACCCCCTATTTAATGCGGTTATCGTCACAGGAAAACCTGTTATGATCAACCATCCTATCACTGATTCATGTCGGGATAAACTCCTAGAGAATTATCCTCCGATTATGGCATTTTTAGGACTGCCGTTTTATATTGAAAACAAATTTGTCGGTATGGTTGGCATTGCTAATCGACCCGGAAGATATGATAAAAGCCTTGTCGAGTATCTGCAACCTTTTTTGGCAACTTGTGCCAATATTATGGAAGCTTATCGCAATGATAAACGCCGCCAAAAAGCGGAAGATGAGTTGCGCCAGAGCCAAGAACAGTATCGGTCAGTGATTAATAGTGTCAAGGAGGTTATTTTCCAAACCGATGCTCAAGGAAACTGGACATTTATGAATCCAGCCTGGACAGAAATTACTGAGTTTTCAATTGAGGAAAGTCTAGGAAATTCTTGTTGGGATTATATTCATCAGCCAGATCGACAACTTCATCTAGATCTATTTCAATCCCTAATTAATCGTCAACAGGAATACTGTCGCCAGGAAATCCGCTATTTGACTAAAAACGGTGATATTCGCTGGCTGGAAGTGTTTTATCGACTAACTTTAGCCGGAGATGGGAGCATTAAAGGAACATCGGGAACGCTGACTGATATTACAGATCGCAAACTCTCCGAACAAACTCTCAATCAGCAGTTAATGGCAATTGAAGCCGCTATTGATGGAATTGGCATTCTAAATGAGAAGGGCGAATATATTTATCTAAATCAAGCGCATCTGGAAATATTTGGCTATGATATGACGACTGATTTATTGGGAAAAACCTGGCATCAGTTGTACTATCCTGATGAAATCAGTCGCATTGAACGCGATATTTTTCCCATCTTAATTGAGAATGGATATTGGCGAGGAGAAACCTTGTCTAAACGCCGTGATGGTTCGACATTTGCCGAAGAATTATCCCTGACGTTAATTGAGGGGGGTGGACTGATTTGTGTCTGTCGCGATATTACCGAACGCAAGAAAACTGAAGCATCATTAGTCAAGCGCGATCGCTATTTGACGGCGTTGGTTGAAGTGCAGCGTCAGTTATTAGCCGCGCCCGTTAATTGTGATGTTTATCAGCAAATTTTGACTATTTTAGCCCCGATTGCCGATGCTAATCGAATTTATGTGTTTGAGAATCATTGTGATAAAACTGAGCAAGTTTTGAGTAGCCAACGGGCGGAATGGTGCGCCCCAGGAATTGAACCCCAACTGGATAATCCGGCGCTACAAAATGTCAGTTATCATAATTTTGTGCCGCGTTGGATGGATGTCTTAGCCCAAGGGGGTATAATTAATGGGATTGTGGCAGATTTTCCGGAATCGGAACGGTCTATTTTAGCGCCCCAAGGGATTTTATCGATCCTCGCCTTACCGTTAATTGTCAATGGAGAATTCTTTGGATTTATTGGCTTTGATAATTGTGTCGAAGCCAGACAATGGCAACCCTTAGAAGAGGGATTGTTGAGTTCTGCAGCGGCTGCGATCGCCCTGGCAAAAGAACGGGAACTGTCAGCAAAAGCGTGGCAAAATTCTCAAGCTCAACTCCAAGCTGTTTTAGATGCTGTACCGGGCTTAGTCTCTTGGATTAGTTCCGATTTAAGTTACCTCGGAGTCAATCACCATTTAGCCTCGTGTTATAATTTAGCGCCGGAACATTTCTTAGGTCAAAAAGTTGGCTTTGTTGAAAATAATCGTGATTTTGCTGAGTTCCTGTGTCAATTTTTTGCTAGCTCAAGTCAAACGGCGTCTCAAACGCTGCGGTTTGAGATGAATGGCAAGATCCAGAGTTATTTAATCGTGGCTCAGAAATATCAGCAAAGTCAAGTCTGTGTGACGGTAGGAATTGATATCACCGAGCGGCAAAAGGCAGAGGAGCAGATTAAGGCGTCACTGAAAGAAAAGGAAGTTTTACTTAAAGAAATTCATCACCGCGTTAAAAATAATTTAAATGTGGTGTCTAGTCTCTTGGAACTACAAGCTGACTCCATTACTGAACCTCACATCGGCAAACTCTTTGAAGAAAGCCAAAATCGAATTTACTCCATGGCGCTGATTCATGAGAAATTATATCGTTCGCCCACCATTGGACAAATTAACCTGGAGGACTATATCCAAGACTTGGCAAATAATCTCTTTGATTCCTATAATGTTAATGAGGATTGCATTCAGTTGCACATCAATGTTGAGCCGATATTTCTCAACATTGAAACCGCTACGCCTTGTGGCTTAATTATTAATGAATTAGTCTCGAATAGCCTCAAACATGCCTTTCCCGATGAGCGAGAAGGAATTGTGTCTATCGACTGTCATCAACAGTCAGATGGGCAAATTCACTTAGTCATCAGCGACAATGGCATCGGATTTCCCGAAGCGTTGGATTTTCAGGATACGGAATCTATGGGATTTCAAGTCGTTTGTACATTAATCGAACAGTTAGAAGGAACGATTAAACTCCAACGCACTCCCGGCACAGCATTTTCGATTCAATTTAGCGAACTTCAGTATCAAAATAGGATCTAAGCAGATGAGCGATATTCATATTCTAATTGTCGAAGACGAACTGTTAATTGCTAAAAATTTATCCCGCAAACTGAAAAAGCTGGGGTATAGCGTTGATGCCATTGTTTCCTCCGGAGAAGCAGCGATTCAAAAAGCGGCTGAAATTAAACCGGATTTAATTCTCATGGATATTGTGATTAAAGGAGAAATGAATGGGATTGAAGCGGCGGCTATGATTCATCAGCAATTGGATATTCCGGTTATCTATACCACGGCGTATGCAGATGATGATACCTTACAAAGAGCGGAAGCCACAGGTTCCTATGGCTATGTGATCAAACCCTTTAAAGAGCGAGACTTACATGCGGTAATCAAAATCGCATTGAGTCAACATAAACAAGCGGTAAAAATGCGACAATTGTTGGCAGATGAGCAGGTGATTAATCAAAATAAATCACGGATACTGTCCATGGCGTCCCATGATTTACGCGCCCCGTTAACTACAATTCAGATGTCAGCGGAACTGCTTCAGTTAAAAGCGGATCAGGAGGATGAGCGAAAAACTCGGCATTTTAAGCGGATTCAAAATGCGGTGACGAATATGAATCAGCTACTGGAAGATGTTTTAACCCTGAGTCAAGCTGAAGCGGGAAAATTAGACTTTCAACCTGAGTCTTTGGATGTGATTGCTTTATGTGAAAATCTGATCGAACAGTTAATTCCCCTTGTCAGTCAGCAACATAGCCTTAATTTCAGTTATCAGGGAGAGTTTTCCCTTGCCTATTTTGATGAAAGTTTACTGCGGTATTTACTCACCAATTTGCTCACCAATGCGATTAAATATTCCCCCCAAGGGGGTAATATTCGGTTAATAGTGACGAGGAATAACCAACAAGTTACGTTTCAGGTGCAAGATGAAGGGATTGGTATCCCTCCAGAGTACCTGAACAGACTCTTCCAGCAATTTGAACGCGCTGCCAATGTGGGTAATATTAAGGGTACAGGATTAGGATTATGTATTGTTAAGCAAGCCGTTGATTTACATGGTGGTGAGATTACGGTTGAGAGTACGGTGGGAGTCGGTACGACATTTACGGTTACCTTACCGTTTCACCAAACCCTCCCTTCGTCAAACAAGGTTGTGTAAGAAACGATAAGCGTGAAACCCGCCCCTACCCATTAATCAGGGCGGGTTTTGAATAAATGCTATCATCCATCGCCACAGGAAAATCCCTAAATCCGCCCCTACCCATTAATCAGGGCGGGTTTTGAATCAACGCTATCATCCATCGCAACCGGAAAATCCCTAAACCCGCCCCTACCCATTAATCAGGGCGGGTTTTGAATCAACGCTATCATCCATCGCCACAGGAAAATCCCTAAATCCGCCCCTACCCATTAATCAGGGCGGGTTTTGAATCAACGCTATCATCCATCGCAACCGGAAAATCCCTAAATCCGCCCCTACCCATTAATCAGGGCGGGTTTTGAATAAATGCTATCATCCATCGCCACAAGAAAATCCCTAAACCCGCCCCTACCCATTAATCAGGGCGGGTTTTGAATCAACGCTATCATCCATCGCAACCGGAAAATCCCTAAACCCGCCCCTACAGAGAAATAATGGTGCGTCTCAACACTCAACACTTCTCCAATCCCCAATCTATTCTGATTTTGCTGAATTGGATGATCCCGCCTCAGCGGTTTCTTCACTATTGGGTAACTCCAGACAGTATCCCGCACCATATACTGTTTTAATATATTGGGGATGACGGGGATCAGGTTCGAGTTTGGTTCTCAGGTGGCGCACATGGACACGAATGGTTTCAATATCGTCATCTGGATCATATCCCCAGACTTCTTTGAGAATTTCACTGGGAGAAACCGTTTGACCATGACGCTGCAATAAGCAGTGTAACAGTTCAAATTCCAGGTGGGTCAATTTAACCGTCTGATTAAACCAAATCGTCTCAAACCGTTCTGGAATCAGCGTCAAGGGACCATAGTTGAGGATTTCTGTATGCTTGGCGGCTTGGGGAATGCGGTCAGTACGTCGCAGTAAGGCGCGTACCCGTGCTAGCATTTCTTCGAGTTCAAAGGGTTTAGTCAGATAATCATCCGCACCAGCATTAAACCCTTCCACCTTATCCTGCGTTTGACCCAAAGCTGTCAACATCAACACGGGAATATCCGTGGTGCGTTCATCCCGACGCAACCGTTGGCAAACGGTAAAGCCATCGACTCGAGGGAGCATTAAGTCTAGCATGATCAGGTCGGGCTGGAGTTGCAGTGCTAGCGCCTGACCCTTGATTCCATCGGGCGCTTGGTGAACTTCGTATCCTGCCATTTCTAGGTTAATGGAGACAAGTTCTGAGATTGCGGGATCGTCATCGATTAAAAGGATTCTATGCATCACTAAGTAGTTACTAATAGGACTTGTTAAGGTCGGATAAGAACTGTCACAGGAAACTACAGATACTGTACCGATTATAAGCGCTGATTCTAAACTACTTGTGAAGAAAATGGAAATTTTCTGTTTTTTTTGGGAAAATCAGGTATAATGGGGGGTTAATTTGGAAACATATCCTGTTTCGGGCGTCGGTCAAGTAGACTCACTGGTACAGAAGACGCCAGATCTAGCAATTTCCGGTTTGATGCAATACATCGTTAAGGGCGCAAGCGTTGCGCCCCTACATTGCCCCTACATTTAGGTGTACCTCACACGCTGGGAAAGCGCTATATTACTATCGTAGAAGCATCTTATGGTAGAGACGTTGCATGCAACGTCTCTACAAAAGTTCGTTTGTCCTAATTGATGTGTCTACTGCTATACTTGCGTGACGCTATTGTGAGAGCGACGTCAGCACTCATGCAGCAAGCCCTAATTAATAAAAAATTATTTACTAATCATTAGATGTGAATTGAATTTAAGATATCGCTAATTTTATTTGAATAAGATTTGAGTTCACTCGTCAGTTTCTTCCTCGTCATCCCTACTAGCTGAGCGCGGCTGGGATTTCTTTTTCAACTCCTCAAGTTCACGCTGCGTTTGGTCTTTCCCCCGCTTCGCTTCTTTGTAATCGGGTTGATACGTCAAAGCGTTTTCATAAGAGGTCAAGGCTTCGTTGTATCGCTTCAGGTTAAATAAAGCATTAGCGCGACTATTCCAGGCTTGGTAATGGCTGCGCTTATGGGCAACAGCTTGGTCATAAGCCGCGATCGCGTCTTGGTATTGTTTCAATGTATAGAAGACATTCCCCCGGTTATACCAGGCTTGCTCAGAATTGGGTCTCAGTTTCACCGCCTTCTCGTAAGCCGTTAACGCTTCATCATAACGCTGCAATTGATGCAACGCCCAAGCCCGACCATACCACGCCTCATAACTGTTGGGCTGAAGTTTAACCGCTTGTTCAAATGCGGCTAACGCCTCTTGATATTGATTTAAATTATTCAAAATACTGCCCTGACTGTACCACGCTCGGTAAAAATCCGGCTGGAACTGAACCGCTTTCTGGTAAGAGTCCACCGCGTCACGATGTTTGTTCAAATTGACAAAGGCATTACCCCGTTGATACCAATATTCGGCGGAATCGGGCTTATGTTCCACCGCTTTGTCATAAGATTTAAGCGCCTCTTCGTACTGTTGTAAATTATGGAATGCCCAGCCGCGCCGATACCAGGCAGAGGAATAATTGGGTTGAATCTCTAAGGCTTTATCGTAAGATGCGATCGCCGCCGAATAGCGCTGTAACTCCATCTGTACCATCCCGCGACGTTCCCAGGTTTCCACGTCCTCCGGTTGCAGTTTCGTCACCTGATCAAACGCACTAATCGCCGCTTCATAACGCTGCAATTCAACTAACGCCTCTCCTCGTCCTTTCCAAGCCTCTGGATACTCACGCTGAATCTGAATCGCCTGATCATACGCATCCAACGCTTCCTCAGACTGACCCAATGCCAAAAGCGCATCCCCTTGACCCAGCCAAGCTTCAGCATAGTCCGGTTGCAGTTCAACCGCACGATTATAAGCACTGAGGGCATCCTCATACCGCCTCAACTCCAGCAGGGTTTCACCTCGGTTATAGGATTGGGTGGCATTGGTCGAATTAATCCAGTTAATAATCGCCACTGTCGCCCCTCCCCCAGCAGCAATTACCGCCATGGCAATTAATAGGACAACTATCAGTTTCTTCCGTTTAGAGGATTGAGTCACAGGTAACGATGGAGAAGCAGCGCCTAAAGCCATCGTCGCCTTCGTGGGTTGAATCAAGTCATTCAACGCCTGTAACGCCGCCTCCGCCGAGGGATAGCGTTCGCGAAAATCGTAGCGGATCATTTTATCCAGAACCTTCGCCAACTCTGGACAAACCGACGTGCGATCGCGCCAGCAAATTTCTCCACTGTCGGGATCAACGGGCAGTTCCTGAGGCGCTACCCCAGTTAACGCTTGAATCCCCACAATTCCCACCGCATAGATATCACTACTCAAACGGGGATTCCCATTGGCTTGTTCACTGGGTCGATATCCCGGCGTACCAATCGCCACCGTAAAGCTAGAGGATTTTCCCTGCACCACCTGAGTGCTAACTTGTTTAACCGCGCCAAAATCAATTAGGACTAACTTGCGATCGGATTTACGCCGGATCAGGTTGTGGGGATTAATATCGCGGTGAATCACATGATGCTGATGAACAAACGCTAATATCGTCAGGATTTCCTGCAACAGATCAATCACCTGCTGATCTGACCACTGCGTTCCCGGCGTCAATTCCTGACTCAGATTATCCCCTTCAACCAGTTCCTGCACCAAATAGAATTCTTGACTCTCTTCAAAATAGGCAAATAGCTGGGGAATTTGGTGATGATGACCCAACTGATGCAGGATTTTAGCTTCGGTTTCAAACAAACGCCGCGCCGTCTGCAACGTAAACGGGTCAGTCGCTTGGGGTTTGAGTTGCTTCACCACACAATCGCGATCGCTAGGCAAATGGTGATCGTGGGCAACAAATGTAGCACCAAACCCACCTTGTCCCAGTTGCCGCACGATATTATAGCGTCCACCAATTGTTTGTCCGAGAGCCAAGTTCATTGGTTTTATCAAGCCAATCCCAGCATTGCCATGCAGTAATGATATGATTGATTCTTACACAAAATTTTGCCAATCCCTTCCCCAGCTTCCAGACGTAGCGTGCTACGTCTCTACATGGCTTCCCCAGCTTCCCTACCTCTCAGCCAATTTCTGAATTCCATGACACTGATGTAACTCCCCATTGGGCATCGTTGTACCGCTCAAATTCGCCCCGTCCAGATTTGTCTGACTCAAAGAAGCCCCTTGTAAGTTAGCGCCACTGAGAGTCGCCTCACTCAAATTTGCGTCCTGCAAGTTGGCATCACGGAAGTCTGTCCAACGTAAGTTAGCCTTACTTAAATTGACCCGACTCAGATTCGCCCCTTGTAAATTTTCTCTCTTGAGATTAACACCGCTTAAATCTACTCCGGCGAGAGAGACATCAGGCGCAATTAAATAAGCACCTCCTTGTTGAGGATCAAACGCTTTGGGAAAATGAGTTTGCAGATTGTACAGACTGCATTGCCACTTAACTTGCTCCAGATTTGCCTCACTTAAATCAGCTTCAAATAAATAACTGCGACTCAGATTGCTGCGACTGAGATTAGCGCCAATTAACAGAGAACCCCGCAGATCCGCGCCCAATAGCTTAACCTGACAGAGGTTAGCACCATTGAGATCAGCGCCCATCAACCGGGCAAAACTTAAATTAGTCCCAGTTAAATCCACACCCGTCAACGTGGCAAAACTCAAATCAGCCGCCACTAAATTCGCTCCCATCAAATCAGCACCACTCAAGTCAGCACCTCCCAGATTGGCTCCTTGCAAGTCAACTCCCTGCAAATTGGCATTATGCAGGGTAGCGCGGCTCAAGTTAGCCTGGACTAATGTCGTTTGGCTCAGGTTGGCATGAGTTAAATCGACCGCTCTCAGAGTCGCACCCATCAGGTTGACTCCATTAACGTCGATGAGAAAAAAATCTCGTTCGCCAGCTTGGTATCTACTTAATAGTTCATCAGGGTTCATCTGAATCTACCTTTATGTTTGGCTAACCCTTAGTCGTCTCGTTGCGGAGTTTGTACAGCCAATGCCCATTTGTTCTCTACAAACAATTGAAAGGCTGAGTAGAGAGCTTCAACGAGGGTTAATAGATCGGATGCTTTGGCGGCATTCACAGCAACTTGACCAACTTGAGTCGTGACTTCTCTGCCAGTAGATGCGCTGACCTGATTTATTTTCTCGACAGATCAATCTTAATCATAGTATTAATTTTAAGATTAGGAACCAACCTAACCAAAGCTTTTCGAGTTCCCTCCCCTTGATAAGGGGAGGGTTAGGGTGGGGTCAGATCAAGGTAGTGCAGAGTTTTTAGCTTGAATTATAGCGCTAAAGCGCAACTACGAACTTGATTGTTACCTTGATTGTTACATGGGTTACTTATTTGGGGTGATGGGAATATGTCCCGGTTGCAGCGTAACCCGTTCTAACCAACTAAGGATAGCTGGAAATCCGCTTAAATCAAAGCCGCCTTCATCCGCAACATGAGTGTAAGCAAACAAGCCAATATCCGCTATGGTATAGCGATCGCCCACAAAAAATCTATGCTGCTGTAAGTGAGTGTCCATAACGGTTAGCGCCGCGTAACCCGGTTGGCGTTTTTGGGCGAGTGCTTGCTGATACTCCTCTGCTTTTCCCAGTATCGAGATCCAATATCTGGATGTGGCGATATAGGGTTCGTGGCTATATTGTTCAAAAAATAACCATTGGAGTACTTTTGCTCGTTGCCAAGGATCATCAGGTAGAAATGGTGTCCCGTGGCTCAGATAAAATAAAATGGCATTGGATTCTGCCAGAAATTTACCCGGTTCAACTTCTAAAACCGGAACTCGTCCATTGAGATTTTTGGGCATAAATTCAGGGGTTCGGCTTTTTCCTTGTAATATATTTACTTCTACCCGCTCAAACGGAATCCCAAGTTGAGTCAGTAACAAACGTACCTTATAGCAGTTTCCAGACGGTAAAAAATCGTATAGTTTCATCATTAGTCATTGCAATGTTGAACTCTATTCTAACTTTAAAGTATGCGATCGCTCTTGAATTGAATAGTAGTGAACCTGTTTCAGGATTATGGGGATTGGGAAATGACCAAAGGGCAAAAATTTCCGTAGTAGATAGAAAAGCGGCAGAAGCCAATCTGTAGGGGCGGGTTTGACCCATAAATTCTCGATATGAACCGATAACTGAACTAAACCCGCCCCTTTTTGGAAGCCGATGGGTAGACTAAATTTGTTCAAAATGAACATTATGCCGAAAAAAAAACAAAACCTTAACCTAAGATATTTAAGAGTTGTTAAAAACCATTGAATAGTGATGTAATTCAGGTACAATTTTCCCTTTACTAAGAATTGCGAAATCGAGTAGTGAAATGACAACCACAAAAGCCTTGCAATTTATGCGGAGAACCGCAGAAGATGAACAGCTACAGCAACACCTAGGGGAAGTGCTAGGGGTTGGCGATGGCGATATTAGTAGTCAGTTTGAACTAGATCAGGCAGAAGCCGAAGCATTGACGGGCGATCGCGCTCCCTTAGTCGTCAAATTAGCGTCCCAGCAGGGGTTTAATTTTTCTGTTGACGATTTAAGAACCGTCGTTGATGCGTTTGGGCGATATCAGTTAGGAGAACTGTCTGAAGCAGAGTTCTCGCAACGCATTGGATTATCCAACCTCGATCAAGGAACACAAGAGAGTATTCCCTCGATTAAAAAGACATTAGAATTCGTCTATCGGGGAACTCGCTATCAACGAATTAATGGGAAACTCGTCCCTGTTATCCAACCCACTAATTCTACGCCCAGTGTGCTACAATTTATGCAGAAAACGGCTTCCGATCCCGAAGTTAAACAAAAATTAGGAGCATTATTGGGAGTCGGTGACGGCGACATAAGTAGCTATTCCGAATTGGATCAGCAAGAAGCTGCTGCGTTAATCGGCGATCGCGCCCCGTTAGTGGTGAAATTTGCGGCTCAACATGGGTTTGACTTTTCCGTTGAACAACTTACAACGGTTGTTGATGCCTTTGTGCGATATAAATCCAATGAACTATCCGATCAAGAGTTAGCTAAAATTCTGGGATTGTCTGATCAAGGGATACCAGCAAGTTTACCCTCAATTAAACAAACTCTAGAGTTTGTCTATCGCGGAACTCGTTACCAAAAAATTAATGGACAATTGGTTCCCGTGGAAAAACCAGCAACGACTGTTCCCAAGGTGTTACAGTTTATGCAGAAAACCGCCGAAGATAAACAACTCCAACAACAACTGGGAACATTACTCGGTGTTGGCGATGGAGACATTAGTAGTTATAGCACTACGAGGATACGTTAGGACATCAGTTAATCCCAACAGGGAACGGGGAACAGGGAACAGGGAACAGTAGAAAATGTCCTAACCTGCCTTAGTAAGGCTATATTTAGAACTCGATACCGCAGAAGCACAAGCCCTCACGAATAATGCCCCGGTGGTGGTGAAGTTTGCCGCCAAGCAGGGTTTTGAGTTTTCCACAGAGGATTTAATTCGGGTTGTTGATGCGTTTGCACAGTATCAATCGGGTGAATTATCTGAGAAGGAGTTCTCCAAAATTATTGGCTTTTCCAGTCAAGGAACCAAAGAAAGTTTTCCGGTACTCAAAAAGCTCGTCAGTTTTCTATCAGGTGGTGCGGGTTCTCGTTGAGTTTAAGTCTAGAGAAATTGACATCCTCATAGGCGAGTTTAACAGGAGCATCCCGTTTTGGACAAAGCATTACCTCAAGTAACGCAATTGCAATGGTTTCAGCCCCATTCAAACAGCCAACGTGCCGAATTGGGATGCTCCCAGTTTAACCGAGACATTGCCCGCAACGTCTCGGCTAAATCAGGGCGGGTTTTGGTGTTCATTTAGTGGTGAATAGCTGAATTGATTACCCAAACCCGCCGTATTTGCGATCGCACGGCTAATCAGCAACTTGGGTTAGAATAGACAGATGACAAGAATTGAGCCAACAAATTTTTAATAAAACCCCAGGAATAAAGGAGAAATAGATGTCGCCGCTGATCCAAGAAACCCTTGAAGAACTCTATCGCTTTATAACTATTTTAGCGGATAATCGCCTTTCCAGTTGGTTGATTTTATCTAATCAATATGAATATGACTATGAGGTTCTAGCACCTCTGGCGATGACAGAGGTGCCGCCTAGCCCAATACCACAACTACCGGCTTTACCGACAAAAGATGAACTTCCTAGTCAAAAATGGGTGAGTTTAGTGCTAACTCAACTCAGTCTTTTGGCTAAAGCTAAAAAGCCGAACAATTCTCGCAATCTATCTATTTTTGAGCAAAAAAACAAGGAAATTAATTTATTAGAGTCGATTAATCAACAAATCGAAGCCGCCAAGGAACAAGTAGATTTGACAGAGGCTGTCTTGAATCTGAAATCAGCCTTAGGATTAGCCGATACTGACGAACAACCCGAACTATTCCCACAGACTGAAACTATTCTCCAATTTGAAAGCAATCTCAGTCAATCTCAAGCGAGATTTGATGAAATTGACCGAGAAATAGAGGCTTCGTTCAACCAAAATTTACCGCAAGACTCTGCCATTTCATTAAAAACTGACGACGTTGGACAAGCTGACGAAAGATTATATCGGAATCTCAAAGAAATTACCAGGCTTTTAGGGCGGGAATTAATTGACAATCAACCGGAATTTACAACGCTACAGGAAACAACTGCTCCTAATCCTACTCTAGAGGATTACGAAAACTTAATTGATCCGTTAGAAATAAAGCCAGCAACGTTAAATAACTTTCAACAAGATAAAGTTTTTGCTTATATGCAAGTCGCTGGTTCTAACCCAGTTATGCTCAAGCAAATCGAAAAATTTGATTCCCGCCTGCCAATTACCAACGAACAATACCAAGCTATCGTGTCTCAGGATTCTCTAGAGGCAGCACTACAAGAAGGACGACTTTATTTAGCAGACTATTCTAAGCTAGGCACTCTAACGAATGGTAATTTTGGCGAAATTCAAAAGTATATTTATGATCCTGTCGCATTATTTGCCGTACCACCCGATAAGCATCCCGATCAGAATTTACTGTCGATAGCCATTCGTTGTCAACAGACTGTCGGGGATATATTTACACCTCTAGATGGAGATAGCTGGATGGCAGCTAAAACCGTCTTACAAATGGCAGACAGTAATTATCATGAGCTGATCTCTCACTTAGCGCAGACTCACTTATTTATTGAACCGTTTGTTCTTGCCACTAATCGCTGTTTTACGGATCAAAATCATCAGGTAAGACGTTTATTGAAACCTCATTTGGAAGGTACGATATTAATTAATTATGGCGCCCATAACCGCTTATTAGCTCCAAAAGGTGCTGTAGACTCCTTATTAAGTGCCACGATTGGCAGTAACACTCAGCTAGCTATCAAAGAAGCCCAAACTCACTTAGCTAATTTTAATGATGTTGCTTTCCCTCGGACTTTAGAAAAACGCGGTGTTAATAATTTCAAACAGCTACCCATTTACCCTTACCGAGATGACGGACAACGGATTTGGGATGCGATTACTCAATGGGTGCAGGAATACTTAGGACTGTTTTACTCCAGTGATCAGTCTGTAGAGACAGATTCACAACTACAAAATTGGGCGAGTGAATTGCGTTCTAAAGGACATTGTAATATTGGAGAAGCAGGTGATGGTCAAATTAAAACCCTAGATTATCTAGTTGAGGCTATCTCTATCATTATCTTTACCGCTAGTGTTCAACATGGGGCGGTCAACTTTCCCCAAAGTGGCTTGATGAGCTACGCACCAGCATTTCCTTTAGGTTGCTATTCCCCAGCACCGACAAGCTCCCAACAGGATCAAGATTTTATGGAGTTACTACCGCCCTTAGAACGAGCTGAACTGCAAATACAAGTCCTTTATTTGCTTGGCTCAGTCTACTATACGAAACTAGGCGATTACTCTGGCTCACATTTTCAGAATACCCAGGTGAAAAACGCTTTGGACAAGTTCAAGCTAAAGCTAACAGAAATTGAAAACACGATTCTCCAAGAAGATAGTCAAAGGCTTGTGTCTTACCGATATTTGCTACCCTCCAAAATTCCTCAAAGCATCAATATTTAGGGGCTGCTGAATAAGTCTTGGGGTGAGGGGGAGCGGGGGAAGCTGGGGAAGCTGGGGAAGCTGGGGGAGCTGGGGGAGCAAGGGTACATTTTTCCTGAGCAAGGTGATGCTATTCTTATGAAGAATACTACCCGATTTCCTTGAATCCAACCCTCTGTAAATAAAGCTCAAAGTATTGATGGGCTTTGCGGTTTTGGCTTTGTGCAGCAAGCCCTATTTAAGTAGGTGGACACAATAAAAGCTAACGGTGGAGAACTCGCTACCCTTGAGAAGAAAGCTACGTCATTCGTCAAAAGACAAAATACCGATTTCCTCACTGGAAATCGGTAGTGTTCATGTCTAGCTAATAGTGAATTAGTCCAAATAGCCCATGAGTTCATCACTCGATTCAGTCGCATTAGCCGCAATCGGACGATTATTCGGTAAAGGCTGAACATCCAGCGCGGTTGCACTTTGATTTCGTCTCGCTAGCGCTTGTTGTGTCTCAGCTTGAGTGCTTTTATTTTTGGTTGTTGTTCTATCTGCCATAATCTATTACTGCTTAATGGGCTTCTAATCCCAAAATCGCTACAAAATATTACAATTGTTTCATATTTTAACAATTATGTGTGAAAAAGAAAAATTGATCAACCGACTGGGTGGGCAAATGTAGAGACGTAGCATGCTACGTCTCTACCCCCCCTCAATCCGTGATCTGATTGATCACAGACTCAAAATCTGTCACCGCACCAATACTGCTAGACGACACTAATTTGGCATACTTCGCCAGCACTCCTTTGGTATATCGGGGTTTGGGAGGTTGCCACTTGGCGCGGCGTTGTTGTAGTTCCTGATCGGATATATTAATCTGTAATAATCGCGCTGGGGAATCAATCGTAATCGAATCCCCTTCTTCGACTAACGCGATCGCACCCCCAACGGCAGCTTCTGGGGCAACATGACCGACTACCATACCATACGTCCCACCAGAAAAGCGACCATCGGTAATTAATCCTACCGAATCCCCTAATCCTGCACCAATAATTGCTGAGGTTGGCGCTAACATTTCCCGCATTCCCGGACCTCCTTTGGGTCCCTCATAACGCACCACAATTACATCTCCAGCTTTAATCTTACCCGCCAAAATTGCATCCAAACAGGCTTCCTCGGATTCAAAGACTCGCGCAGGACCCGTGATTTGGGGGGTTTTCACGCCTGTAATCTTCGCCACCGCACCTTCGGTTGCCAAATTTCCTTTTAAAATCGCCAGGTGTCCTTGGCGATACATGGGATTATCCCAGGAACGAATCACATCTTGATCTGAGGGTGGTTCATCGGGTACATCGGCTAATACTTCAGCTAGGGTTTTCCCGGTAATCGTTAAGGCTTCACCCTGTAATAAATCATGGACAAGCAGCATTTTCATCACTTGAGGAATACCGCCAACCTGATGTAAATTCGTGGTCACATATCTGCCACTGGGTTTAAGATCACACAGAACCGGAACTCTAGCGCGAATCGTTTCAAAGTCATCCAGAGTTAACTCTACCCCGATCGCCCGCGCAATTGCCAGTAAATGCAGTACCGCATTCGTTGATCCACCTACTGCCATAATTACCGAGATGGCATTTTCAAAGGCTTGGCGGGTTAAAATCTGTTGGGGTAGAATCTGCTGACGAATCGCATCAACCAGAACCTTTGCGGATTTTTCCGTACTGTCAGCTTTTTCGGCATCTTCCGCCGCCATTGTCGAGGAATAGGGTAAACTCATCCCCATCGCTTCAAATGCTGAAGACATGGTGTTAGCGGTGAACATCCCGCCACATGATCCCGCACCAGGACAAGCGTTTCGTTCGACAGCTACCAGTTGTTCTTCTGTAATCTTACCCGCGCTATGTTGTCCCACCGCTTCAAAAGCACTGACAACAGTTAAATCTTGTCCATCCAGATGTCCGGGTTTAATCGTCCCCCCATAGACAAAGATAGCGGGAATATTTAGGCGTGCGATCGCAATCATCGCCCCAGGCATATTCTTATCACAGCCTCCAATTGCCAGCACCCCGTCCATACTTTGACCATTACAGACGGTTTCGATGGAGTCAGCAATCACTTCCCGTGACACCAGGGAATATTTCATCCCCTCAGTTCCCATAGAAATACCATCGCTAATGGTAATAGTACCAAAGACTTGCGGCATCGCCCCCGCTTGTTTAAGTCCGGCTTCTGCCCGTAGCGCTAAATCATTGATGCCCATATTACAGGGCGTAATTGTACTATAACCATTCGCCAACCCAACGATTGGCTTGGTAAAATCGCGATCGCTAAAACCGACAGCACGAAGCATGGCACGATTTGGCGATCTCTGCACACCTTGGGTAACGACTTTGCTTCTCAGGTTGTCTGACATTTGGTTTCCTCTTCCTCAGCGATTGGCTATTCACGATTAACCGCAAAAATTGAGGCACAACGCCAATCCGACGTCTCAACACGGCTTCTACGGCTATCATTCTGTTCTGATTGTCTCAGAATCTACCACAGTAGAGACGTAGCATGCTACGTCTCTACCTCCCCCCATCTCCCCATCTCACCCATACCCCACACCCGACACCCGACACCCGACACCCCAAACAACTCACCAATCATGAATCCCTTACGGTAAACTTGATGACTTAATGCCTTTGATGCACATCTACCTAGGCAATCAAAACACGATTATGGATGCCGATGAACTGCTGAGACGATATGCAGTAGGGGAACGGGACTTCAGACGAGTTAATCTTAGAAACGCCTCCCTGATTGGTGCTGATCTGACTCATGCCAACCTACGAGGATCGGACTTAAGCCAAAGCAATCTAACTGGGGCGTCTCTCAAACTCGTCAACTTTCGAGAAGCAAATCTTACTCAAACCACCTTACGTGGCACAGATTTGGTCGAAGCAAACCTAATTTCGAGTAACTTAACCCAAGCTAATCTTAGTGAAGCCAATTTAATCAATGCCAGTTTGCGGGCATCTACCTTGAATGGTGCGAATCTCAGTCGTGCCAATCTGTCGGAAGCCATTCTCAGTGAGGCAATCATGCGGGAAGCTAACTTAAACCAGGCAAAATTGATAGACGCTTCACTCAGTCGCACGAATCTCTCTTATGCTACATTAATTAGCGCCAATTTAGAAAAGGCGAATTTGACGAATGCGATTCTTCTAGAAACAAACTTAAAACAGGCAAATCTGAACAAAGCCCTGTTACATGGTGCTAACTTTACCCAGGCAGATTTAACAGAAGTCGATTTGAGTCAGGCTAGGCTTAATGGCGTTAACTTGACCAGAGCGATACTCGTTGGGGCTAAACTCAGAGGAGTCAGTATTTGTTGGACAACCCTACGAGGTGCTAATCTTAGCAAAGCTAATTTATATCGCGCCAAACTATGCTGGTCTAATTTAACTGAAGCAATTTTACTAGAAACCGTTTTACTCGATGCCAATATGGATCAGGTTAACCTGCGCGGTGCGACATTAACCGGGGCAATATTACCCGATGGATCAAGTTATGAGTGAGGGAAGGCAACAGGGAATACCTCGACTTACCTCGGTGTGTCACAGGGAACAGGGAACAGGGAAAAAGGAATTGACAACTCTTAACTCAGGTGACAAAATTTAGTTTCTCTAATATTTTCCCCACACCCCACACCCCATACCCCACACCCTGCCTACCTTTGACGCGAGCTTTTCACCCCTTCAGAGGGTGGACACTGCCCACCGGGTTGATAACCAAATAAGCATTTTAGTCCATTTTAATGGACTTAAGCTTTGAGCCAAGAACTTGAGTTCTTGGCGGATGATGTGGGAGTCTTAAAATGGTGTAATATCTCAATATGATTCGGATCAAAACCTGGAAACAATTTGGACTATTTGCCCTGTTAGGATGGCTGTTAAGTTGGCTGGTAAGCTGTAGCCCCGCCCCCGCACCCTCAGCCGCTGGAGAAATAGAGTTCTGGACGATGCAGCTTCAGCCTCAGTTTACCGAGTATTTTAATCAAGTCATCGGTGACTTTGAAGCCGAAAACCCAGAAGTAAACGTGCGCTGGGTGGATGTCCCTTGGGCAGAAATGGAGCGTAAAATCTTAACCGCCGTATCCGCAAAAACAGCACCGGATGTGGTTAACTTAAATCCCAGCTTTGCCTCCCAGCTTGCCACTCGTAATGCTTGGTTAGAGTTAGAAGAGACAATCCCCGATGAAATTCGCCAGCGATATTTGCCCAAAATCTGGCAAGCCAGTACGATTGATAATCAGAGTTTTGGTATCCCCTGGTATCTAACCACACGGGTGACGATTTACAATCAAGATTTACTCCAACAAGCCGGAATTAGTCAACCGCCCACAACCTATACTGAATTGGCAGAGGTTGCCCAACAGGTGAAAGATAAGACAGGGAAATATG
Organism: Coleofasciculus sp. E1-EBD-02; assembly: GCF_040218245.1. Taxonomy (NCBI): domain Bacteria; kingdom Bacillati; phylum Cyanobacteriota; class Cyanophyceae; order Coleofasciculales; family Coleofasciculaceae; genus Coleofasciculus; species Coleofasciculus sp. E1-EBD-02. The sequence goes on from NZ_JAVJQN010000193.1 coordinate 68,852, forward strand.
CCTTTTTTGTCACCTTTATCCCCGATGATTCCAGTGAAGTGTTGGAATCGTTTGTCCAGATGGGCGTGCAGTTAGTCGATGAGGAAGGAAAGGCGGCGTTTAATACGCCGGAAGGAAAGGCGGCATTTAAGTATTGGGTGGATTTGTATCAAAAAGGACTCTTACCGCGAGAAGTTCTCACCCAAGGACATCGAAATGCCATAGAATTATATCAAGCGGGAGAGACTGCATTACTAGCATCCGGTGCGGAATTCCTAAAAACCATTGAAACCAATGCTCCCGACATTGCCAAAGTATCAGCGACATCTCCTCAAATTACCGGAAAAACCGGGAAAAAGAATGTAGCGGTAATGAATTTAGTCATTCCACGGGATACGAATAATCCAGAGGATGCCTTAAACTTTGCTCTATTTGTGACAAATACCGAGAATCAGTTAGCCTTTGCTCAAGCCGCAAATGTTTTACCCTCAACCATTGCAGCCGTGGAACAGTATCAAGCACAATTGTCAAGTAATCCGAATGCTTCACCCGTAGAACAAGCACGGGCAATTAGTGCCAATCAGTTAACAGAAGCGGAGGTATTAGTACCCGCGATGAAGGATTTAAATAAGTTACAAGCCGCAATTTATGAGAACTTACAGGCAGCTATGTTAGAAGAAAAGGAGGTAGAACAAGCGGTAGCTGATGCAGCCCAGATGTGGGATAGTTTGTAGTTTGTAGTTTGTAGTAAGGGCTTTAGCCCTTCATCGCTCCAACGCAGGAACTAACCTCAAAATTATATCGGCGCTGAAGCGCAACTACAAACCAGTTAGTTTTGCCAGGTTTCATCTAAAGTTAAATTATGAGGGTTTTTCAGGATAAAGGTGTCATCTTCTTTGATTAAGTCACCTGTACAGGATAGAGGTAAGCGTTCTTGATAGGCTTTAATGGCAAGAATATAGTCATGATTAAATAATTCAGCCTGGATTTTACGGAGTTTGTTGACGATAACACCTGATAGAGTAATTTCTCCGCTTAATTTATCATGATTAGGGGTTTGCATTTGGATGACAATTCCCTGAACAGTTATATCCTTAGCTTGAGTAATTAATTCACTAAATATTTCCAGTTGAGAACGATTTTCAGCCAAGGACAAGGTTTCTAACACTTCACCCATCCGGCGGGGAAAATCTAGAATTTCCGGTTTTAACGGAAGTAAGAGTTCAAAGTCATCTCCCTGGGAAGTGGCTTGAGTCCAGATTGAAGCTTTATCCGCTATCTTTTCTTGCTGGTGCCAGTGATGCGCTTTTAAATACGCTTCAACTTGCATGGGTTGTATTTCTCTAAGAGCCTCTAAATCTTGTATAACTGCTTTCATAAAAGTTCTCCGGCGGCGATTCGTTGCATAATGGTAGAAAGAGCATCCACGTTAAATATATTATGGCGTGGAATTTCAACGGTGATGCTTGATTGATTGATGAGTTGAGGTTGTCCGCGTAGTGATAGCCAATAGCCGCATCGTTTGAGACACAGAGATTCTTCTGACTGGGATAACCATTCATTGACGTTATCGGGAACTAAAACGATAATTAGAAGTTGAGGAACAAACGGGTCATCACAGCTTAATTCTTCATAGTTCTTCGCTGAGAGACGGTATTTGATAGCGTTTTCTTGCAGAACATCTTGTGACGTACATTTAATCTGTACGTCAAATCGAGGTAAGCGTTTTGAGCCAATAGTTCCGGGTACGGTTATAGTGGCATCAATACCACTATTATCTAACCGTCGTGTGGCTGATTGGAGGGAGTAACCAGCCGCAGCGGTGACACCATATACATAAGCATAGCTAAAGTCTTCTTTTTGGGTGTTGAGAGCCACGGTGGTTTGTAGTAAGGGCTTTAGCCTATCATCGCTTCAACGTAGGGACTAACCTCAAAATTATACTGGCGCTGAAGCGCAACTACAAACCTACGAACCGAGGAAATAACCCACCAGATACAGGGAACCGCACAGAACAATTGTCGAATCAGAAGCCGTGGTTGTCGCCGCTTGCAGTCCAGCTTCTAAGTTAGGATAGGTGTGACAATCAGCAAGACTAGAACAAACCGATCGCGCGATCGCACTCAATTCTTCGGGTTCGGCTGAGCTATGATCAGGCACAGGAACCAGGTAAACGCGATCGCCCCCTCGCAGTAATGCTTTGAAAATCCCCTCATGCTCTTTAGTTGAGAGTATCCCCATTACCCAAGTTACAGGCGTATTCAGCGTATCCACATATTGACGCAAACCTGTCGCCGCCGCCGGATTATGAGCGCCATCCACCAATAGACGATAATTCTTCCATTCAGTCCATTGTAAGCGTCCCAACCATTGCGTCTTTGCCATCCCCGAAACAATAGCAGAATCAGGGATATGCCAACCTTGGTTAACTAGGGATTGAAGCGTCGCGATCGCCACAGCAGAATTCGTTAACTGAATCTCCCCCAGCAAGGGTAATGGATAGGTTATCCCCGCATAACTTGCCCATAATGGCGCGTCTGCATTTTGATGTAGGGGCGGGTTTAGGGACTTGGGTGTCGCGATTGATGATAACCTTGGTTCAAAACCCGCCCTGACTACAGTTTGCCGATTGAATTCCTGGGCTGGTTCTACCCAGGTTACCGGACAATTTAACTCCTCAATCCGAGATTGGACAACAGCTTTCGCTTCTGGGGGAAGGGGGGCGATAATCGCCGGACAATTGGTTTTGAGGATACCCGCTTTCTCCGTGGCAATTTGACTCAGCGTCGAACCCAAAACCTGCCAATGTTCCCGACTAATCGAGGTAATAATCGTAGCCAAAGGCTGATCACAGACATTTGTTGCATCCAGGCGTCCCCCCAACCCCACCTCAATCACCGCAATATCCACCTGTTTCTGGGCAAAATAGAACCAAGCCGCCGCCGTAATCACTTCAAACTGCGTCGGCGACTCTTCCGTATTGGGGGGAATCGCCGCTTGCACCTGTTCCAGAACATTAACCAATTCTGGTGTAGAAATCGGGTATTGATTAATACAGATCCGTTCCGTCCAATCAATTAAATGGGGAGACGTATAGCGTCCCACCCGATACCCTGCTTCACTGAGAACCGAGGAAAGATAGGCGCAAACCGAACCCTTCCCATTCGTTCCCGCCACATGAATCATCGGCACACACTGATGGGGATTCCCCAACACCGCCAAGAGTCGCTGGATTCGTTCCAAACCCAAATGGACACCAAAACGTTGATAGGGTTGCAGCAGAGAATTTATATCCATAAAAACACCGAACTCGTAGGGGCGCACCGACGTGCGCCCTTATCCATAACCGACGTGCGCCCTGTTCGATAACCGACATGCGCCCTTATCGGCTGGCTAAAGCTGCTCCGCCCTTGAGGGCTAAGGGCTACTCCCCTCTTGCTCCCCTCTCCCCTGGTGGATATTGCTGGTCATTAACTGAGGACCCCTCCCCAAACCCCTCCCCGACGCGGGGAGGGGCTTTGATTCTCCCCCTTCCCTCGCAGGGAAGGGGGCTGGGGGGTTAGGTTTTGCCAATTCGCCAGCAGTATCCCTGGTGGGAGAGGGGCTGGGGGTGAGGGGGTTATTCTACTACACCGTAAATTGATTCGATTTCCTCTCCAGGCTAAAGCCTAATAACAATACTTGTCACTATCATTGGGTTTATCATTATCTTCACCCATCCGCAACGTGCCAATTAACGTAGACACATAGACACAACGTTGAACTTGACTATTATCTTTGGGGATTAGCGTAATCTGTCCCAGTTGTCCGTTGGTATTGCCTTTGTAGTTAAACTGAACATGCCACGGTCCAGTTGTGGGACAAGCACGAGTGTCTTGGTATAACGTCGTTTCACATTTGCCTTGGTCATTTTGGTCTTTGTAAACTTGAATATGGGGATCGAGGCTATGCCAATTCACTGTATTAGGGATAGAATACCCCGATTCAGCCTGATGCACCGCCCACTGAACTTGCTCATTCACTTCTCGAATACTCACTTGCCAAGTCAGTTTATCCCGTGTGGCGTTACTTTTCGCCTCTAGCATGGCTCGGTGAATTTGATATTGCGCTGTATTCAAACGCTGTATATTCGTAAAGTGTAGCCAAGCGGGGGCGGCGATCGCACTTAATATCCCCATCATGAAAACGACTACAATCAGTTCCAGCAACGTAAATCCAGCCGTGTTGCTAAGTACGGGTTTTGGAGTTAAGTTATTTTGTCGCATCGTCAAGTTACCCTGATTGAACTCATCATCGGGAGTTCCAGGCTACGATTTAACAACCCACTTTTATCAGGCGCAACATAAGGGTAATGGGAGCCTATTACCTTTGAAAGAGGGGTAAAAGAAGGGGAACCATTACTTCCGATTCCTTTCTCTCTCCCCTCTCCCTCGGAGAGAGAGGGGCTGGGGGTGAGGGGGTTGTGGCTTAAGTTGATACGGATGCCCGCTTGCACAAATCAACAACGGTATCCACTCAATTTGATCGGGTCCCCCTTTACCCAACCTGTCCTTGACAGGCTTCCAGGATAATCAAGCCCGATTCTATATAAAACCGATAAGCAGGTTACTCATCGCAACAGGAACATCTTGCTCTGTTCGTAGAGGCACTAAAGTGCCTACTACTAACCTGATGAATAATCGGCTACAATTCTCTAAAAATAGGATGCTCCTCTGGCAAATCCCTTTTGGTATTTTGCGACAAGCGTCTTTCTCTGTACAGGGGAATGTCAAAAATGTTAATTTAATGAATCGTTTTGTCTTTAAAGTTAATAGAAGTTGATAATTTAATTCTATTTACCCATAAATCAAGACTTCCACCACAAACAGAATCGTTATGGTGGTTACCCAGTACCCCTAACGACTTAAAAATTACGGTAAAGGACAAGTTGAATCCTTTTCTATCGCCATTGAGCCAATTAAGGTTTTAACCATAACGCAGCGAGCCGTAGCTTCAATCGGTTGTGTACCTCCATTAGACTGGGGAATCGCTACAGTAACCCCTATCGATGTATCAGGAGCATTTCCTGCTACCTTAGCTAGATTTCCTTGATAATCAAATTGAATAGTTCTTTTCTTCGCGTCAGAGCTTAAATCACAGGTTGCCGGACTTACAATGGTGTTTGCTGTCGTATTAATGTTAGAACATAGAATCACTTGTCCTGCTTTAATATCTAAACCCTCATTCAAGGATTTCCAGGGTATAGTTGTTGTTCCTTCTGGATAAACCGCTACCTTTAAATTATTTGAATCAGTTTTGAAACTAGCACTATAACTCCGTTTCGTCCGTTTCGCTTCTCTCTGCGCTTCCTGCATCGCACTAAACACCGCATCATTCACTTTCGCCACCCGTTGACGGTTGACAAAGGCTAGCCAACCCGGAGCGATAATCGCACTTAGAATTGCTATGATGAGTATCACCACAATCAGTTCTATCAGCGTAAACCCTTGTGCGCGGGAAGGGGAGTTCTTTGAGCGCGACGGCAATGTTTTAGACCCTAATGTTTTCCATAATAAAATTTTCGATAAAGTCCAGTCTTTCATACGACTCTCCTGGTTGTTAGCGACAAATTGGGTAGCTCATTAGTCAATATTCAGAAACCCCTTTCTTTGTATTTGCATCGTTGCCGTTGGGAAGTAGGTTGATGCTTCATCTCGATCAACATTATCCGTATCTTGCTGGATACGAGCTAAGGCATTTCCCCTTAAATACACTTGAGCTATAGTATTGTCTGGAGTATTAACACAGGCGTAGAACCCCCCTTTAAGATTAGATGCAGATTGGGTAGGACTCATCCCCACTGGACAGGTTGGGGTTGGGGCGTTTTGGTCAATATAGTCTACAAGAATATTAACGTTAGTATTATAACTATCCGGATGTTTCGTCCACTGATTCAGCTTTTCTCCCAAATTGCTGCCAGACACGGAAAGGTCGAAATTGGAGAAACCTTGGCTCGGTAACAAATCGTAATTGACCGTTGCCGTCCCTTCTGTTCTTGTTGCTGTGCCACTGGGATTACGGATGCCATCTCTGATTTCAAACCGACCAATCCGAGCTGTTTCCTCTGACCAAAGACCATTGTTATCCTCAATCAAATAGTAACCGACTAGGGAATAAATAAACGCATCATCATAAGTACCATCATCGCGTGTCAGGCTGGCGATGTTTAAATTTTCAACTTGTTGTCTATCCAGGTGTTGTCGCTTCCAGAAAACGAGAATCGGTTGACAAGTTGTTGTATCATCACAGCCAGTCGTTCCAGCAACCGGGGGAATTTCGGTTCTGATTCCCGAATGAATAGCGGCGTTTAGTCCTGTATTGTTGTTGCTGGTTAAACCATCCTCATCATAGATATAAACAGCCTGCTGCAAATCTCTGGCGATGTAATCCAGCGCTGCCTGAAGTTCTTGCTCCGTAGTCGCTTTAGCTTGCTCTTTCCTGTCGGTTTGCAGGATATCGATCGCGAATCCTAATAAGGGTGTGATCACCAGAGCCGCGATAATAATGGCGACGAGCAGTTCAATCAGAGTAAAACCGCTCATTTTTCGGGCTGATTGAGAGCGTTTGAACTGACTGGCTAAGATAAATTTCAGTGTTGCGAACATCTTGCGCTTTCCCTTCTTACTAACCAATTAAGCTGTGTCCAATTTAGTTACAACCCCCCAAGCGATCGCACAAATTTTGGTAATTGACTTCACTAGCATTAACTTCTGTCGTCATTTCCACCAGGGGAGCTTCACTACTGCTCAAACCCGTCCCCCCAGTAAATGTGGCTTTTTGTGTCCCGGCTGTTAGAGTTCTGCCGCCACTGAAAGCATCTGCTCGGTAAACGCGCACGCCAAGAAAGTAACTATTTTCAGGAGTAGTTACTGTGCCACTCGGAACGCTGCGATACGCTTGCACAATCATGTCGATTGGACTGTCAGAGGTACAGCCCCCGTCATCGTCGAAATCGATACAGTATAGACTTTCACTCGTGGTGTTTTGGCAGTAAGTATTACCCGAGCAGGAGGATAAGTTGACACTACTATTGGGAGCGCCAATGCCAGCAAATGTATTCTTATCTGTGGCATCGGCTACCGTAACAGTGCGTAGGGGAAGATCAATAGTCCCTGCCTGTAAACCATCAATGTAGGTTCGAGCCGCTTGAGTTGCCCGTTCTACCCGTCGCGCTTGCACCCGCGTGGCAACAGATAAAACGATCACGGGTGAGAGTCCAATCATCAGGATAGACACCACGATAATTGCCATCAAGGATTCAATAACCGTGAATCCGGCTTGATTGGGTTTAGAGGGGGGGTGGAACAGTTGGCGTTTACTCATCATGGTTAGACTCTCTACTCAGTTATTGCACAATTCAGTCGCTCGACTTTCTATGTCTGGTCATGGTTATCAGCAATCATCATTAGCCGTGGTATCCCGGCAGGAATCATCAACTAAAGCCTCCACCCAGGGGTCATTTCGCCCCACCTCTCTCAAGAACTCATCCGGTTCGCCAGCCGGTGGAGTGGTAAACCGTTGGGAGAACAAGTCCGGTAACTGACTGAGCAAACCGACATCATAGCCCCAAAGACGGTTAGCCGCCGTATAGTAGGCGTTGCGTCCACCACTTTGGCTGCTGTAGGGCAAGCGAGAGTATCGATTGAAGGCAGGACCTGCGTTTTTACCGGTGAGAGTGGTTGCGTATCCAAACCGACTGGGAAGAGGGGTTGGACTACTGGGATCGGTCAGTGACTGGAGGAAGGGAGCCGTAGCATAGGCACTGCGCTTGGTTTGAATGAACGAACCACTGATTTGGGCTGTGAGCGTGTCAATAGTGCCACAAGCTGTAGTATCCTCCGCCCACCTTTCTAGCAAACGCACATAGTTTTCTAAACCGCCATTTTGTTCGCTTGGGCGCGGAGGAGTATCACCACCCGCCGCAATTAAGTTAAATATTTCTCCGTTGGTATTAGCTTGCTGTAGCCAGTTTGTGGTCTCCAAACATTCAATGTTTCCTCCTTCCAGAGGCAAAGCGTCGGGACTTTTTCTAGGACTATCCGGATCGCTCGTTAGAGTATGTACCTGTAGGACGGGTACAAGCCGGGGTTGACCCAGTAGGGAAATGGGTGGGTCATAGAACAAAGGTCTGTTAGCTGTGTAACGTTCATCTTGGTTGGGTTGCCCCGCTCTGTTGTTGGTTGTCCTGAACCACAGGGCATTGTTAGTAGCGGTAATGGTGCCGTAATGGACGTTCGCCGTCCAAGTAGGGGTTGGAGGATAGGTACATCCATTATTACTGTAGGTTGTACCTGTTGCATCTAGAGGACAGCCCACTCCCATGGGTTTGTAGACTGGGTTGCCACTCACAGTAACCGGTTCAAGCTGATCATTAGCATCCCGAGCAAAGGCAACGCGGCGGGGATAGCGTTGGTCGGCTGGGTCTAGGGCTGGTCTTGCCGTAGTCCCGGCTCCCAAGCGGTCTAAAGGACTCGCACTATTGCTGCCTGTAGTGAACGCCCTAGCCCAATTGACTTCACCATCCTCTAGCGAATCGTCAGATGACGCATCGGTTTTACCCGCTGCTACTAAAGCCTGACCTAGCTGGAACGCTTTAATAGCTTTCTCAGTATTATCCAACTCCCCATCTCCATCCCCGTCAAACCCCACAACCCAGTCATTGGGACCACAACTGGAAACCGGTACTTTCCGGCAGATTTCCATAACGTACTCAGGAAAAGGCACTCGTCGTTGGATCGGGGTTATGTAATTGTTGAGATAGGAACTGCCCTGAGTTCTTGTAGCCACAGAATCCAAATCCTGGGGTTGACCCGTTGTGGGCTCGACCCAGTCATAACTGGTGCCATAATCATTGTCAAAGAAACCATTGAACAGCCGCACGAGGGAGAGCGGCGGATTACTTTCATCCACAGTGATGTTGTCTACTTTGTCCCCATCTCCGTTCAGGTCTAAGTTAAGCACGGTTTCGTTAAAAGTGGCGGCTGCCTCTATTCCGTTGAGATTATTGAGATCGATGGGTTGACTAATCTGAGCATGACCCATATTATTCCTCTGGTCATACCCCCCTTCATTGCGGAACCCAAACCGAAAATTACTCGAAAGCAGGGTAACGCTATCTCCCAGCACCGTCGCCGGTCGCCATAGGTCGCCGCCACTGCTACAACTCGGCAGTCTGGGGTCATCAGCGCGACAAGCAAAGCTGGGATCTTTGGTAGTACGGTTATAGAAGGTGGCTTCAGTCCAGCCATCAACAGCTAGCCTGTTGTCACTAAACTCCTCAACAAGAGTGCCGCTTGGGTTTTGATGCAGATTAAACCCTGTGGTTGTCGAGCCAGCGATCGCGGAGTTGAGATCCGCCTTAACGTAGACAGGCAAGTTAGAAGCCAAAATCAACCCCTTCTCTGCCCCTGGTGGTGAAGTCAAGATAAATGAGTTACTCTCATCTTGACGAGCCAGTATCGTGCCGTTTCGCAGCATAATTCCGTTAGGACGGCGGGTGGGGTCGAGTTTAAAGTCTACTGGACTAAATCGCTCCCTCGTGTCAATGTCAGTCAAATTAGTCGGGTCATGACTCAAGTCAGGTAAAGCATCATCACGGCTGGCATAGATAATACCGCTATTGGGCAAGAGGAACTCGGGTGAGGGACCATTGGCGGATGCTGTAGCTGTTGTCGTGCGTAGTTTCTGTAGATCCAACACCGTGACCCGAACTTCTGAAGGCTGACGGTCTTCAATCTCCAGGTCGTAGTCGGGATTCGACCCCAGGTATTGAGGCAGTTCCTGGTGAATTGCTTTTAGCTGTCGGGCATCTAACAGTGTGGTTTCGTAGATAGCGCCGTGGGGAATCGTACCCGAACTATCCACAGAGGCAACCCCCCTTAAAATTCCCTCAGCGCATCGGGCGGCATGGATAGCGGCATAATCTGCCCACAGGCGATCGCCTGCTGCTGTATTCAGCGCCTTCAGCAACGGTTCGTTCACCAAGCGCCCATCGGGATACACCAGTCTTGCCTGTCGGGCTAGGTTAGACTCTGGAATTCCTGCCACTGAGGAATAGGTGTAAACAATACCATTGTTAGATTTTCCCGTCCGACCTCCTAGGGCTGTGGGTAAACCTGTGGCGGCTAGGGGATTTTCCCAATTCGTAGTTAAAGTCTGCTCATTTTGGGCGGTGATCGCATCAGTTGGGTCATAGTAGCTACTGACACAAGCGATCGGGGTCTGATTCTTATTTCCGTCTTCTTGAGCGGGATTAGTGCCAGCACCACTGCCGTAGTGATAGACGACTGAGGCTCTCATTAACAGGTCGCCTTTTTGGGCAAAATCAGAGTTAACTTGATTGGCTGGCAAATTCGCCCCATTATTCCCAGTCAGATCACCCTCACCCCCGCTCATCGGCATCGTATCGGGCCAAACAATTATCGGGGTGTTACCGCCGAGTTGAGTGGTGAGGTCACTGACATGAATCCGGTTTGTGTCACTATCGCTAGGATCAACAAACCGCAGATCCCAACTGGGAACGGGTAAATATGATTCCCATGTCTTCGAGTCTCTGGTTGGATTGTTGCGGGGATAGCGGGGGGTATCACCAGTGATACTATTATCATCCACATAAAGTCCCGCCCCGGTAACCACACGCAGTCCGCCAATGCCTTCTAACGGTTGCGTCGGTTGTTGGGCTGCCATTCTTTCCCAGAAACCATTGCGATCCGTATCACCCAAATCAGAGAGAGTTCGCATTTGGGTCGTGCGGAAGCGAGGTTCGTCATCGGGTTCATTCCAGAAGACATCATTTCCATTTTTCAGCACGGGTTGTTCTGTCTCCTCTCCCGCAAAGCTAGTGCCATTCCACCACTTCGCCGGTAGGGCATTCCCCACCAACAAGCGATCGCCCAGTCGTTTCTCCTTACCCAAGCTTTGCTGAGTTTCCGGTTCTGTGGCGGGCGGGTCAAGGAAATCTCCATTGAACTTCAGACTCAGACTATTGTTACTGGTCTGGTTATTGGTCTCGTCAAATGGCAATATCCATGTATTTACAGGTCGTAGATTGTCTCCCGACCCGGTCGGATTTTGCAATGTTTGAGCCGTACCCAAAGGAACTTCTACAAACGGAACGCGGCGGGTACGCTCTTTAAAATAGTTTTCTAGGGCTTTGTCCCGAGAGGTGCCAGCGGATCGGTTGGTGACTTCATCTGGATCACCACCCGTCGTATTGTTAACCAGATGGTCAATCCGTTGGGCATAAGCCAAATTATTTGAGGTAATCTCCTGGGGATTATTGGTCACCGACTTATTACCCGTCCCTAAACCTTCCTTTCCAGGCGGCGTACCCGCAGCGGCGACGCCCTCCTCAAACGTATGAACATTGGCACCCGCCGATCGCTCAGGACCATCTGGTGCGCCGATACCCACATTTCCGCCGACCAAAATCTTGCTATTTTCTTCCTGATAGAAACAGGACTCTGCACTACTGACTAGATATAAATTAATTGTTGGATTACTAGCAGTTGCGCCATTCCCAATCAGTAAGTTACCGTTGGTCATAATCCGCCCATTCAGGTTGAATGTTGTCCCTTCACCAGGCGTAATTGCCAAGTCATCTTCGTAAACTACAGCGTTGTTAGAGAGGGGAATCCGAGATCGGTCTTGCTGATACTCTAATGCAGAAAATCCTTTGTTCCCTCCTGGAAATTCCTGATACGTACCCAGATCAAGTCCGGTCAGGTCGGTAATCGGAACGGTTGCCGTGTAAACAAAAATACTTTTCTTTAACTTTGAACCCACTTTATAATAACCGCGACCGCCGACCAAACTCGCGCTAGTGGCAAGGAGTTCTGTACATTGCTTATTCGTTGTCCCCTCATCCATGGGCGGGGTACGAGCTTCCATGTCCTGGGGATCTCTGGCGCTTTCCTGCTCGTCTAGCGGCGTTTTGAAGAAGATGCCATAGTAAGTAAAGCTATCGAATTTACCATCGTTATTGGTATCAACCGGGAAGCGCCAAACTGGGTCGCCCTCGCCTTCAATTTCCAAGCGTTCCTCATCCCCTAAGGTGTACTTTGTTTTCTTTTGTATAAAAACCGTTGCTAAAGCTTCCTCTGATGGCGTAGCGCGGGGTAGGGTGGGGTCAGTAAAGAGTTCGTCTAATTTGGCTTTCGCCCGATCAATGGCTGGAGTCGCTGCCTTCAACACTGCTTCGTTAACCCGGACGTTACTCGCATTTTTAGCCCGATCAAAGGAGCGAAACACGATCGCCGTCGTCAGCAACGCCACAACCAAGATCACCATTGTCACCGTTGGTAGAATAAATCCCGCTCTAGTCAAATGGCTGCGATGACGCAAAATCATCAAGTTCCGCAACAGCCACGTCATCAACCGTTTTGGGAGTGCCTGCGCTGTCTTTATACTTTCTTGATATAGAGTTTGAATAACCTTAGTTAATTTCTTAGGGATTGACATAGTGACGTCCTCGTAAGTTTGAGGGGATTTGCTGATAAGCGTTTCTGTCTATATGGATAGGATAGCCAAACAGTGCCACTCAAGGCACTATATTCAACCTGTTGTTGCCACCCTACTAGCAAGACACTCAAGATTTTTCCGGATGAGCATCAACCCCCCTTGTATGATTATGAGGCAATGCCTCAAGGAGTAAGTTCCCTCTCCCGACAGAATTATTAAGTTACTTGATGCAGTCTGAACCCATCACCTGGCTGACCATTCAACTGTATATAACACTCAGTCAGTGAGTTTCTACATCTAGCTTACCCACTTGGGCGAGAAAAATGATCACCCCAACGCCAAATCTTGCCCACGTTAGGGACGTTATCGCTCCACCCCGCCCCGCATCCGTGTCAAATTAAGCCACAACCCTTGCCAATTCTGGTTTCCAGCCATTCAAGGTAGGCATAGCCTCAACCAAGGCATTTCATTATTGAACTTAGTAACGAAAGTATTTCTACTTCCCCTGCTCCCCCTGCTTCCCCCGCTTCCCCTGCTCCCCCCGCTTTTCACCTTAAGTTGACACCAATGCCTGCCCCGACACTCCGGCTACCTCTGCCTTCAGATCGGCTGGGAAACTTTTGCTGTGAAAATTCTAGAGGTTATACTAATGGGACATGTACCAGGTTGTGCTTAAGCCAATCCGTGTTCAGTTTACATGGGGTGTAGACGTTGAGCAGTCCTTCCTCGCCATTGCTTAAAAATGCTGAATTTACATCAATCATCCGCTAACTTACTTACTCGCCTACAGCGGCGGATTAAATTGGAATACAATCAAGGACTAAAACCTAAACTCCTATTAAAGTATCGTCAATTCAAAAAGCCTAAGGTGTTAGAGTATGAAGGCATAAAAATTTGCCTGGACTCTCACATCTCTGATGATGTACTCAACGATATTTATGCGGGCTACTACGAGCAAAATGAACTGAGAATCGTCAAGGCTAAACTTACCCCCAATGATATTGTTATGGAAATCGGGACAGGGATTGGTTTACTCTCCAGTTACTGTGCCAAACGCATCGGTTCAGAACGAGTCTTTACCTTTGAAGCCAATCCAGAGCTAGAACTCCCGATTCGCCAAAATTACGCCATCAATCAAGTCTCTCCCCACCTGGAAATTTGTCTGATTGGAGACCAACAAGGAACCCATCAGTTTTATATCGAGAAAAACTTTTGGTCGTCTTCCACGATACAGCGTCATCCCGATGCCAAAGCTATACAGGTTCCTGTAAAATCTTTTAATCAAGAAATTAAACGCCTCAATCCCACGTTCTTAATTATTGATATTGAAGGCGGAGAATATGAATTATTAAACTATGCCCATTTCCACAACGTCAAGAAACTCGTCATCGAACTGCACGAACGGATAATCGGACGAGAAAAAGTAGAATTCGTTAAAGCCAAGTTACATCAATGGGGCTTTAAAATTCATCCTAAAATTTCCACAACAGAAGAATTATTTTTAGAGCGCCAACTTTAATTTATTAAAGACTATAGCCACCCTCAATCAGATATGACAAGTGATCGGATTGAAACCCAGGTATAGCCAGGATAACGTTTCGGACGATTACCACAACCCATTTAGCCTGTGCCGTAAACCTAAGCCTAGGGGCGCAAGCCTTGCGCTCTTACCTCATGTACCCTCTCAGACCTAAACTTGTTATTTTTGTAAAAAATATGTCCCTGATTTCTGTAATCATCCCACTTTACAACAGTGAAACGACGATTCAAGAAACCATTCAATCGGTATTAAGCCAAACCTTTTCCGACTTGGAACTCATTGTTATCAATGATGGCTCAACAGATTCTTCACTAGAAATTGTATTGCAAATTCAAGACCCTCGTTTACAGGTATTTTCTTATCCCAATGGCGGCTTAGCGGTGAGCCGAAATCGCGGGTTAAGCCATGCTAGTAGTGAATATATTTCCTTTATCGATGCAGATGATCTGTGGACACTTGATAAACTAGAACTTCAACTCAAAGCATTAACAAAAAATCCCCTGGCTGCTGTGGCGTATAGTTGGAGTAACTGTATTGATGAATCCAGTCAGTTCCTGCGTCCCGGCTGTCATATTACCGCCAATGGCAATGTTTTAACCCAGTTGTTATTGGTTAATTTTTTAGAAAATGGCTCCAACCCCCTAATTCGCCAACAGGCATTGAGTGAAGTTGGTGGTTTTGACGAATCACTTCCCGCAGCTCAGGATTGGGATATGTGGCTGCGGTTAGCGGCTAAATTTCATTTTGTCGCCATACCCAAACCCCAAATTTTATATCGCGTGTCTGCCCAGTCCATGTCTACCAATGTGCTTCAATTAGAAAGAGCTAGTTTACAGGTCATGGAACGAGCGTTGGCTCAGGCGAGTGAATCCTGCGATGACTTAAAGAAGCCAAGTCGGGCTAATCTCTACAAATACCTCACTTTCAAGGCATTAGAAGGGTCATCGGTTCCAGAAAAAGGCTTAACCGCAGTCCGGTTTCTTTGGCAATCCCTGATTAATGATCCGACTTTGCTCAAAACGCGAGTGATCTGGAAAGTCTTATTAAAAATTGTTCTGGTAACTTTCTTACCCCAGCAACAGCTAGCTGCGATGAAACAACTCTCCGACATTAGAGCTTTACTCGTTCACATTAAAACCCCACTCCCTTCAGACTTGATGTCCAGTGGCTCCGAAGTAGGGTAAGCATTGCCTACCCTACCCTACCTTATCTTCTAATTTGCTCAATAATGCTTCAGGTTAATCCCCGCTTCCTTCGCCATCGCTTGCAATCCTTTCTTCTCCAGTGTCTTAATCGCCTTAGTGGAGAGTCTCAGCTTCACCCAGCGATTGCCTTCTTGCCACCAGACGCGCTTCCATTGCAGATTAGCTTCTTGGAGTTTCTTGGTGCGGCGGTGGGAGTGGGAGATAGCGTAGGCATTGTTTGCCTTTTTACCAGTGAGTTGACATTTGCGTGACATAATAATCCTCGTCATTATCGTTGAGTGGTACTGACCTAACCTGGGTTCCTTGTTGGCACAGGCTGTGCCTCCAGCAAGTCAAGCACTGACTACAGACTCTTATGTTAGCGACTTTTGACTAGAGCTGGTGTCATTGGTTTTGTGTGTCTCATCCTCTTGCCCCACAGAAGCCTTTTCGGATACCTTTGCTCTCGACCCTAACCCACCCTTATTTAAATTCAGACGTTAACGTTTTTGTCAAGAACTTTTAGATGGGTTTACCCAGGAAGTTATAATGAAATGCCCTGGCAAATATAATTACAGAGTATGCCACTTATTTCTGTTGTGATTCCCGTCTACAACGGTGAAAAGACAATTCGACAGACAATCGAATCCGTCATTAACCAAACCTTTTCCAATTTTGAACTGATTGTGATTGATGATGGCTCACAAGATTCAACCCTGGATATTGTCAGGAGTATTTCCGATTCCCGCTTAAAAGTATTTCCCTTCCCCAATGCCGGTTTAGCCGCCAGTCGTAACCGAGGAATTCAATTAGCTAGTGGAGACTATATTTCCTTCATCGATGCGGATGATTTATGGACAGGGGATAAACTAGAAGCTCAACTCAAGGCATTACTAGATAATCCCCAAGCGGCTGTAGCCTTTAGTTGGACCGATTGTATTGATGAATCAGGTCAATTTTCCCGCCGAGGCAACTATAGCACAGTTAGCGGCAATGTTTATGCCCAACTTTTATTAACCGATTTTATCGAAAACGGCTCAAATCTTTTAATTCGCTCTGAAGCGTTCAAGAAAGTAAGTTATTTCAATGAATCTCTTCCGGCGGCTGAGGATTGGGAGATGTGGTTGCGGCTGGCGGCTAACTATGAGTTTGTCGTCGTTCCATCCCCCCAAGTTCTCTATCGACTATCGACAACTTCCATGTCTGCAAATGTTGTTAGACAAGAAGCCGCATGTTTACAGGTAATTGACCAGGCATTTGCTCAAGCACCTGACTCAGTGCAACACTTAAAAAAGCCGAGTTTAGCTAATTTATATAAATACCTAACCTACAAAGTCTTGGCAGGAGTTCCAGACCCCCAAGCGGGTAAAATAGCGGTACGGTTTTGGTGGCAAGTATTACACCACCAACCTGAGCTATGGCAAAAACGAGTAACTTGGAAAATTTTCTTAAAAAGTGGTTTAGTCACTCTGCTTCCTGCTCGACTCACTGATAATTTAATCGGGGGGAAATGGCTAAATACGGATACCATCCTGGGCTATATTAAATTAAATCCGTGATATTAAATTACAATGGAATTGTGATATAAATTATTGCCGTTGAAACGGACGCTCTTTGGTAAACCATTTTCTCAAGCTTGTTCGTATTCTTTGAGCTTGTTGAGGAGAGAGTAGAATTGCCAATCCAATTTTTAAGAAAACGATTAACATCAGTTTGCCTCGTCCTAGCCAAGCGGGATCATTGAGAATCGCTTGCCAGAAAAACCGCACGGCGACTAATCCTCTACGTCGTTCCAAATTTCCCTCAATAGCTTTACACGTAAGATATTTATAACGATTTCCCAGAATTTCTCGTTTGCGGTGTTGTATAGATGGGGTAATTTGCGCCCAAGCTTTTTCCAAAACCCGCAAACTTCCGGCTTCCATTTTCCACACATTAAACGAGGCAGAATTCGGAGAAATTCGATATAAAATTTGAGCAGATGGCACCGCGACAAACTCATAGCAAGCCGCTAGGCGCAACCACATATCCCAATCTTCTGAAAATTCCAAGGATTCATCAAACTTCCCCACACTCTGAAACGCTTCAGCGCGAATTAAGGGATTTGAGCCACTTTCGATAAAGTCTCGGACTAACAACTTTTCGTAAACCTGACCATTTTCAGTAATATAACCCCCCGCTCGCAAAAATTGTCTCAATTCATCAATCCAATCCGTCCAGCTATAGGCTACAGCCGCTTGGGGATTTTCTTGTAACGCATTGAGTTGGGCTTCAAGTTTATCGGGTGTCCACAAGTCATCCGCATCGAGGAAAGAAATATACTCTCCCACCGCGTGAGCAAGTCCCCGATTACGAGTCGTAGCTACTCCAGCATGAGGATAGGAAAATACCCGCAAACGTTCGTCTTTTATCCCGGCAATAACGTCCAGCGTTCCATCTGTAGAGCCATCATTAATCACCAATACTTCAAAATCTGTTACGGTTTGATTTAAAACAGATCCAATCGTTTCTTTAATCGTTTTTTCAGCGTTATAGGCAGGAATAATAACGGAAATTATGGGCATAATATTTCGGACTCATTTATTTATATTAATCGGCGGCGTTTCAAAACCAAAAACGAACTTATTAAACTTCCCCAAAAAAATTCCAGTTCACAAGCCGCAATTAGATTATTATTTAATTGACCCCGATACTTGAGCAACTGCAAAAAAACTCGACGTAAGCTACCCAAAAAATTGCGAATAACAATCAGCGGTTTTTGCCAAGGTTGAGCATTAACCATCCGTAGCTGACATGTCGCTAATCCACACCCCCGGGAAATAGAGAGTAAATAATCCCGTTCTAAGCGCCAGCGTGGTATTTGATGATAGGTATGCAAATCGGGATGATACCAAATTTCCCATCCGGCTTTATACATATACAGTAAGGGTTCATAATCATCCCCCTGTATCATCACTCCGGGTAATTTACCCGTTAATGTGGGACGCGACGGAACACTCTCACACCAAGCTTTTTTCCGCACCACTAACGAAGCAGCAGGTGGTAATCTCAAGTTTTGCGGCTCAAATTGATGAGGTGTGGAACCATGTTCCCGAATGGCTAAAAAGGCTTGAATGCGCTGGAAATTTTCCGGCGGTTCGACTTCAAACTCCCCATGAATTTGCCCACTAAATGCACCGGCTTGGGGATGTTCTTGGGCAAATAAATAAGCTTGGGCGATCCAATCCGGATTAGGTAAGTTATCATCATCTAAAAATCCAATCAGTTCCCCCTGCGCCTCTTGCACCGCCCGTAATCTAGCAAAAGCGGCGCCCTGTTCCGGTTCAAAAATGTACTTGAAGGGAACACCGGGTAGCCAAGTGGCTTGATACTCCTGCACCACTTGGGCTGTATTATCGCTACTATTATTATCAACAACAATAATTTCCAAAGAAATCTGTTCTAAACCGATTTGCTGTCGGAGTTGATCTAGCAACTTCGGCAAACAGTTAGCGCCATTATAAGTGGGAATGGCTAAAGTAAAGTCAAGAGACATCTGTCCGTTCAAATTATTAAGAACTTAGTCAAATATTTTACAATACGTAAAATATCAAAAAATTTCATCTCATGTATCCTAGTCAGTTATATCATGTCCGGCTGGGCAAGTGCATTTATCATACCCCCCTTCTCCTGTTTCCCTGGCTTTGAGCTGACGTTGACAATCTATCTAAGCAAGAACCCCGACGTCTTAGAGACGTCGGGAATCGGTGTACCTCACTGACTGAAAAAGCTTTATCCCTTCCCTATTTTGCGGTCAACCGCGTCAACACCTGATTTGACCGTTCCACAAACGCCTTCATTCCATTAGCGTCAAAGCCGCGTTGCGCCATTAATGCCAAGTCGTAGACGTGTTGGCAAATTTGATTGGCAAGTTCGCCACTGGGGGATTGACCTACCCCTTGGACAATACTCCCCTGACTAATCTCCACCAAGTTCTCAATCAAGGGATGCGCGGTATTCACGACTAAAATATGCTCCTCTGGAAACTGCGCCGCTTGCTGCTGCAATAGGGCGGTCATATCCTGCAACCGTCGCATGGCTTCCGGTAGCAGTACCATCGCTGGCGGTGTCCCTTGGGGGTCATCGGACTTCAGCGCCTGGGTTTTCACGTTTACCTTGGGCTTATTTATCGCTTGCTCAAATAACTCCTTAATCAGTTCGCTACGAGTCTTATTGGTTTTGGGGTCAACAATATCCGCCGCCTTGTCTTGGTCAACCAGCGTATTATCTAACTCGGAGTCCACCCGCGAGAACTTGACATCCGAATATTCCTGTTCCAGGAAACTGATAAAGTGGGTGTCGATAAACGAGTCCAGATATAGGACTTCTAACCCCTGATTCTTGTGCAGTTCCACATACGTGGCTTGGGCGGCTTCGTCGGTGCAGTAGAAGACGTGGTTTTCGTGCTGGGCTTTGTTGCGCTCTAAATAGGCTTTTAGCGTCGTATAAGTTCGCCCTTGGTCATCCTGATTCACGGCGGCTGAACTCACCTCTTGCCAAGCATCGTCTGCTTGCGACTGCACTTCTACCTCCGGTGTCTCTGCTTGGCTTTGGGACTCCCCAGAATAGGTGGTGCGATACATAATGATATCTTCAACTTGCTTTTTGAACTTATCATTATTCAACGCCCCAAACTTGACAAACGTACCCACATCTTGCCAGCAGCGGATATAGTCTTTGCGTTGCTCAGTATACAGTTGGTTGAGGCGGTCAGCGATTTTCTTGGCGATAAAATCGGCAATCCGGCGCACCGTCCGGTCATTGGTGAGGGCGGAACGGGACACATTGATGGGAATATCCGGACTATCAATCACGCCACGCAAGGGCATGAGGAAGTTGGGAATGACTTCTTCGCAGTTGTCACTGACAAAAACCTGATTACAGAATAGCTTGATATGACCCTTGGTCACATCCACATCCGGCTTCAGTTTGGGGAAATAGAGAATCCCATTTAACAGAAACGGATAATCCGTCTTCAGATGCACCCACAGCAGGGGGTCTTCTTGAAACGGATACAGATAGCGATAAAATTCTAAGTAATCCTCATCCTTGAGATCCCGGGGCGATTGCTTCCACAGTGCTTTGTGTTGATTGAGATCCTCCCCATCCATCTTAATTGGCACTGGCATAAAGTCGCAGTACTTCTTCACCAGTTGGCGAATCCGGGCGGGTTCGACATATTCGGTCTCTTCATCCTGTAGCGTCAGCGTAATCGTGGTTCCCCGTTCCTTGCGAGAGGATTCCGACAGTTCAAACTGGGGGGACCCATCACAAGACCAATGTACCGCCTCAGCCCCGGCTTGGTAGGAGAGGGTATCAATCTCTACTTTCTGTGCCACCATGAAGCAGGAGTAAAATCCCAAGCCGAAGTGACCGATAATCTGCTGGTCAGCGTCTTTTTGGTATTTCTGGATAAACTCTTCGGCGCTGGAGAAAGCGACTTGGTTAATATATTTTTTCACTTCCTCAACGGTCATGCCAATCCCGTTATCGGAAACCGAGAGAGTTTTATTATTTTTATCCAGGGAAATCGTAATTTCCGGTTCTCCCACATCCCCATCCACTTCCCCAGAGTAAGACACCATCTTCAGCTTCTGGATGGCGTCCACGGCGTTAGAAACTAACTCCCGCAAGAAGATTTCGTGGTCGGTGTAGAGCGACTTCTTGATAATGGGAAAGATATTCTCGGTATGAATGGTAATTTTTCCCTGTTCCAGTACAGTCATAGGTCTCTCATGATTAGATTTTAGGTATTCATGATAATTCTGCGGGATTCCCCAGGTGATGGGCGATAGGATTTACCCCCGCCGCCTATTCGGATTTCCCTACCCATTCAGGATAATTGACAACCGAGAGTCGTTCCCGGACATAATCCTGTTGCGGCTCGTCGAAAACCTGGTGGAATTTCCGGGAATTGGCATTGTGAATTGGTTGGTAAACCTGGGATTTCCAGGATTCGGTGTCTAAGACGACCTGTTTGGCGACGGTTTGATAGCCTTGCAGCATCGTTTCCTGATAGTCGATGCCAATAAATGCCGCTAGGTCTTGCAGTACGGCTTGAGGATTGGCGACTAAGGTTTCATAGCTGACCCGTTTATGATTCGGTTTATGTAATTGGTTTTGGGTTAGCTGAATTGACCATATCCATTGCTGAATACAGGCATCTAAACTATGGCGATAGCGTTCTCCCCAATTGGCATAGGTATTAACAGCTTCATACATGGAGGCAATCACATCTTCCCCGTTCCGAACCAGATGAATAAATTTCGGGTCGGGGACATATTTTTCAATAATATCGATATAACTCAAATGATGGGGGGATTTTTCCAGCCAATAAGATTTCTGCTGTTCTAAGGCTAAGGTATCCAAGATTTCAATAAACGCTTGAGTTTTTTGCTTCATCCACCGACCTCGCCAGGGGAAATTTTTCCTAAACTCTGAGCGACCAATTGTGTCGATAAATTTATTCACTCGCAATCTAAATTTTGGCGAGGCAATCCCTAATCCTACCCGACAATCGCTGATCAAGTTTTCCAGTCGGTCTTGGAGAGTCAGGGGCGGTTGACCAAATAACCGACGCTCTAGTTGTTGGGTTAAATCTAAAAAGAATTGAGTTTCTGGAAAAGAGGCGACTTGAGGATGAGCCGCTAATAGGGTTTGTAATAATGTTGTGCCGGAGCGGGGACATCCAACCAGAAAGAGTCGCGACTTAATCAAGTTAGCCATTCGCTGTATCAATAATTGTTTAATGTCTTATAACGGTATTAAAACAGGTTAGGACATAGACTAACTGATGTCCTAACGTATCTCCGTAGTGCTATAGGTATTCATTGCCATTTGATAGACCTCTAGGGTTTTCTTCCCGATCCCATTCCAATCGAGTTGATCGCAAACCTTAATTACAGACTCGCTCAGCTCATCCAGAATAACATGCTTGCTTTTTTCCAGCGCCTTAATTAATCCTTGTTCATCCTCTGGATCATATAACAACGTATCCGCGTCTTTCATCGTTTCGGGAATCCCTCCGAGTCGAGGAGCGATAATCGGTTTGGCGTAAGACATTGCCAAAATTAAACTGCTAGAGTTTAAGATTTTATCAAAGGGTAAAACCACTATATTGGCGGCACTAAAGAAAAGATGGAGTTTACTATTGTCGATGTATTCGGGATAGAGGCGAATGGTACTTATCCCTTCCACCTGTTGGTTGAGTTTATTTTTATAAGCTTCATCTTGAGGCTTACCCGCAATGACAAGTAAACTATCATCACTAGTCCAGTTTTGCCATGCCTGAATTAATTTTTCTATCCCTTTATAGGGTCTAAGCAAGCCAAAATGAAGGTAAATTCGCCTAGTTCCAGGTAATCCCAATTCTGCTCTTGCTAGGATTGGATCAATCAGAGGATGATAAATATCCCGATAATGTCCAATCGGTATCGCTGTGGCTTTTGTCGGAGCAAAACCATACAGTTGAGCCACAGACTCTAACGTCGATTGGCTATGAAAAATAAGCCGATCAACCCATTGAGCAACCCAACTTCTCGTCCAACGTTCTAACCGAGGAAACTTAGACTCATGAGCCATGGCATTATGCACCGTCCAAACAATTTTTACACCAGCCAAACGAGTACAAACAATATCCAGAATAAATTTTAGCGATCGCCACAATTGCTTCAGTTGAGAATAACTTTCAATATACTCATGAATCCAATGAAGATGAACAACCTGATAAGAATTTTTTGGATTTTTCCAGGCTTGAATCACAGCCGCCCGAAATATAGGAAATGTTTTGACGTAGGGATAGCGCCAAAACTCAACGGTTACGCCCTGCTTTTCTAATGCCTCCGCTAGAAGGCTTTGATAGGGATTTGGATACCGAAAATCCGGCATAATTAAAACATGGAGGCTTGGTGAATTCTTCAATTTCATCCCCAGAACGGATTGAACTATCGTCTACAGTTTAAATTATTTTGGCTCGGATGGAAGAACTGAACTACCATTTTTTGAGAATAACCGAGCCTGTTGTGGCGGCAGTAGGAGCCATAAGATAATTTTAAGCAAGATGACAACCATTAATTTTTTTCGCTGCCACAGCAGATGAGGATAAGCGCTAATAGTATACCAGTAATACTGGGCAGCTAGCCAACCTTTGTGGCGATTCGGCAAACTGTCCAATACTTTAAAGGTTAAATACTGGTAAAGCTTAGCGATGCTTTGTTTTTTGAGGTGCTGTAGGGAATCAGGCGCTTGAGCAAAGGCTTTGTCAATTACTTTTAAACATTCTTTGGCTTGGGTTTCAATATTAGACGAGACTGAATACTCTGAAATCCGATATAAATTATGCGGGTATGGCACCAGGGTAAAAGGATACCGTGCGGCTAGGCGCAACCACATATCCCAATCCTCAGACCCCCAAAGTGACTCATCAAAGTAACCAATTTCCTGCAATGCTTGGCGGCGAATTAACGGGTTTGAGCCATTGTGTAAAAAATTACTAACTAATAGTTTGGCATAAACATCTCCAGTCTCGGTAATCCGCTCATCTGGATATAAAAATTGACCGGATTTATTGATATAATCTGTCCAACTATAAGCAACCGCCGCTTGCGGATTAGCGTGCAAAGCGTTTAATTGAGCCTCTAATTTAGCCGATGTCCAGAGATCATCCGCATCGAGAAATGTAATAAATTCACCCCTGGCGTGGTCAAGACCTCGATTGCGACTCACGGCTGGTCCCCTGTTGGTATAGGAGAAGACTTTGATATGGGGACAATTAAAACTCTCAATTATGTCTAATGTTTTATCTTGAGATCCATCATTAATGACAATAATTTCAAAATCTTGAAAGGTTTGGTTTAAGATGGATTTGATCGTTTCTTTAATAGTAATTTCGCCGTTAAAAACGGGAATAATAACCGATATAGTTGGTCTATCCATTTTCTGTTTATAAAATTAATAATACTGACGAAATCAAGAGAATTTCAAATAACCTAATAATGTTGTGGTATTAAAAATCCGATCAAATCTAGTAAAAAATCGTTGCGTCTGTTGAGATGGTAATATCAGGGTTAGGGCAATCTTAAATAATACCTTCCCCAAAACCCGTCTTCGCAGCAGAAACGGATCATTTCTGAGCGCTAATCCCAGAAATCGCGCGGCGGCTAGACTGTTGGCTCGGCTAGGAATTCCTTCCAGAGCTTTACTCGTCAGATATTTGTAAAGATTAGCCAGGGTTAGCCGTTTCAAATTCTGTAAGGATTCAGGAACTTGCGTGAACGCTCGTTCAATCATGATTAAACAGCCTTCTTCCTGCTTGAAAACGTCAGAGGAGGCTGAATCGGGAGAGATTCGATATAAAACTTGAGGAGATGGCACCGCCACGAAGTCATAGGAGGAAGCCAATCTTAGCCACATATCCCAATCTTCTCCATGAGTCAGGGACTCTTCAAATCCCCCCATTTCCACTAACGCCGTTCGACGAATTAAGGGGTTAGAACCATTTTCCAAAAAATTAATAACTAAGAGGGTTTTGTAGACATCACCATTCAACTGAACGTAAAACCCTCGACGTAGTAGTTTACCCCTTTCATCAATAGAATTTGTCCAGCTATAAGCCACAGCCGCTTGCGGATTGGCTTGCAGCGCGTTAAATTGAGATTCAAGTTTATCTGGAGTCCATAAGTCGTCAGCATCAATAAAAGAAATATAGTCTCCAACCGCCTGACAAATTCCCCGGTTGCGACTCACCGTCGGTCCAGCATTAGGGTAAGAAAATAGGTAAATTCGAGGGTCTGGGATACTTTCAACAATCTCTAAAGTCGCATCTTGAGACCCATCGTTGATGATAATTAACTCAAAGTCAGTAAAGGTTTGGTTTAAAACCGATTGAATCGTTTCTTTTATGGTTTTTGCCGCATTGTAGGCTGGAATTACGACGGATATTTTTGGCATAGATCTTAAGTTTATTCATCAATAAACTAAGGGTAAACGTTCATTTTTTAACAAGGTTTAGCATAATTTGCTCAACCCCGTTCACGGTTCTATCCAAGTTGAAATGTTCTACAATATGGTTACGGCATCGGTGAGACAAAGTCGGGTCTGTTTCACGCCACTTTATAACTTTGGTGAGTACAGTTGATAAATCCTGTTCATTCCCTGCCTCAAATAAGCCAACTTTAAATTCTCCCGTTAAAATTTCGGGAATTCCTCCAGTACAACTGCCGATAACTGGCGTACCACAAGCCATTGATTCAATAATTGATCGCCCGAATGGTTCAGAATCTAGACTCGGTAGAACGGTAACATCACTAATTTGATAAACCCAAATTGGATTCTCTAGGTGTCCGGTAAATTTAATCGCTGTTTTTACTCCTAGTTCATCGGCAATTTTTTCCAGATAGTTTTGATAATTTAAATTTTCAAGATAAGGTTTACCCGCTATTAATAAAATAGCATTGATCCCTGCTTTTAAGACAGACTTAAACCCACGAATGAGAGTTTCTAATCCCTTAGATTTATCCAGTCTTCCCACATAAGCTATTACTTTTGTCCCTTGATCAATACCCCATTGATTCTTAACTAAAGACGAGTTTTCGGCTAGAGTGAATAATGTCGGTTTAATTCCATTATAAACTACGGTTATTTTATTTTCGGGAAATCCTTGATTAACCCAATCCTGTTTCGTCTGATGGGAAATCGCAATAAATTGCTTGACACTTTTAAGACCAAATCTCCATTTTTTATACATCGTTTGTGGAGGTGGGTGGCGGAGGTGACACAGGAGAGGAATATTTTTGAATAACGCTAAAGCGCTAGCAAACAGACTGTCATGGTACTGATTGATATAGACAATATCCCCACGGATGTTATAGATTTTGACGAGGTTACTCCCTAAACGGAATAGAACGTGAGTTGTTAAAGATTGATCATGACTGATTTTAAACGTGTTGATTTGAATGACTTGATCACAAAACTTCTGATAATCGGGTAGTAAATCTCCTTCTTTGGCATAAAGCAGATGAATATGATGTCCCCGCTGATATAAACTATAGCAAATATCTAGTGTACTTCGTTCTTTGCCGCCAACTGTTGATGGATTTTCTTCTAAAACTAAAACATGCATAGTTTACATCAACCTTATATTTTGTACTTTTTAAATAGAAAAAAGCAACTCATTAAACTTCCCCAAAAAAATTCCATTTCACAGGCAGCAACGAGATTGGTTTTAAGTTGATTTCGATATTTGGCGACATGAAGGACAACTCGACGTAAATTTCCTAGAAATGTGCGGATAAAAATTATGGGTTTTTGCCAAGCATTGGCATTGATCATCCGCAATTGACATGTGGCTAAACCACAACCCCGACAAATAAAGAGTAGATAATTCCGTTCTAATCGCCAGTGGGGTATTTGATGATAAGTATGCAAATCTGGATTATACCAAATTTCCCACCCAGCTTTATATATGTACAGTAAGGGTTCATAATCATCCCCCTGTATCATCACTCCGGGTAATTTACCTGTTAATGTGGGACGGGACGGCACAGTTTCACTCCAGGCTTTTTTCCGCACCACCAATGAAGCCGCTGGCGGTAATCTCAAATTTTGCGGTTCAAATTGATGGGGTGTGGAACCATGTTCTCGAATCGCTAAAAAGGCTTGGATACGTTGAAAATTTTCCGGCGGTTCGACTTCAAAGTCTCCATGAATTTGCCCACTAAATGCACCCGCTTGGAGATGTTCTTTGGCAAAGGTATACGCTTGGGCTATCCAATCGGGATTGGGTAAGTTATCATCATCTAAAAATCCAATTAGTTCCCCCTGTGCTTCTTGTACTGCCCGTAATCTGGCAAACGCCGCCCCCTGTTGCGGTTCCAGGATGTACGTTAAGGGAACATCGACTAGCCAATTCCCTTGATACTCATGTACCACTTGGGCGGTATTATCTGTACTGTTATTATCAACAACAATTATTTCCCAGGAAATCTGGTCTAAATCGGTTTGCTGTCGCAGTTTCTCCAACAGCTTCGGCAAACGGCTGGCACCATTATAGGTGGGAATCGCTACTGTAAAGTCTATAGACATTGTTTGGTCATTGGTCATTTGTCATTGGTCATTTGTCATTTGTCATTGGTTATTTGTCATTTGTCGCAGAATACTGGTAATCTTTTGGGGCGGGTTTAGTTATATTAGCTTGTTAAAGCAAACGTTAGTAGTAAAACCCGCCCCTACAATTCCCTTTTTTTCTCCTGCTCCCCCTGCTCACCTTAATTAAGCCGGATTGAGGGGTGAGTTTATTTCTGCCCACCTACTTGCCTTTCAGGGTAATGATTTGGTTCGGGCGATTGAAATAGCCATTTTTGTATAAATAGAATGGACTCTCTAAACTACTCAAAACGAGTTGCCATTGACAAGCGGCGACTAAATCGGATTGAAGTTTACCCTGATATTTAAGGCTGTGAATAATGAGTTTCCGCAAGTCGTTAACTGTATAGGCGAAAAAGGCTAAGGGGCGTTGCCAAGGTTTGACGCTTAACATGCGGGTGACAAAACGGCTGAGTCCAATGCCGCGCATAAAGGGAATTAAATAGTCTCGTTCTAAGCGTTTTTGGGGAATTTTATGGTCAATTTCCATGGCTGGATTATACCAAATTTCCCAGCCGTTGAGCTGCATATAACTTAACATTTCCAAGTCTTCCCCGGTGAGCATATTTCCCTGAATTCTGCCTGTTAAAATCAGTTGATTTGGAACACTGTCTAGATACGCTTGTTTGCGAATGACTAATCCGGCGGAAGGGGGTAATAACTTTTGACGGGATTCGTAGCGAAAGGGTTGATCGCCGCGTTCTGCGATCGCTAAAAAGGGTAAGATAGGTCGTAAGCTGTCTGGAGGCGGTACTTCAAAGTCGGGGTGGATTTGACTGCCATACGCCCCCGCCTGGGGATAGGCTTGAGCAAAGGCAACGGCAGCAGCCACCCAGTTTAGGGCGGGAATATTATCATCATCTAAAAAGCCAATTAGGGAGGCTTGGGCTTCCTTAACGGCTAACTGGCGGGCAAATCCTGCCCCTTGTCTGGCTTCAACGCAGTATCGTAGGGGAATGTCGGCAGACCAGTTTTCCTGATACGCTTTAACAATCTCAGCCGTATTATCGGTACTGTTATTATCAATAACGATAACTTCCCAGCGAATTGATTCTGTACCCGTTTGGCGGCGCAGTCGTTCTAATACTTCGGGGATTCGGCTTCCGCCATTATACGTGGGAATCGCGACGGTGAAGGTAAGGGACATAACAAGTCACTTTTGCCTAGTTGAGAAGACAATCGGTTTAAGTGTTTGTAGTTAGTGCTGAGGCACTGATGGCGCTAATGATGGCGCTAAAGCGCTTACTACGAACGTTTAAAGTTTTTTGATAGAGATGCCCCTGTCCTGGATTCTGATCCTAACTGAATAGTAGCGGAATTCGGGAGAGATTCTCCTAAAACTTTAATGAAGATTTTTTACGAAACCCGTTCAATGTACCGATTGCGGTTCCGGCAAATTTACTGCCTCCTTTTTCTCAAAGGTGAGGGTATTATCCACACAATGAACGAGAATTGTATCTCCCGCCCCAAATGTGTTTTCTAATAACTTCGTGGCAATTGGATTTTCCAGTTCCCGTTGGATTGCCCGTTTCAGAGGACGCGCCCCATAGACTGGATCATACCCGACATTCACCACATAGTCTTGCGCCGTCGATGACAGTTCAATGGAGATTTTCTGATCCGCTAACAACCGTTCAATCCGTTTCAGTTGAATCTCGACAATTTGCCGCAGTTCCTTGCGCGTCAAGGTATGGAAGATAATAATATCATCGACACGATTGACGAATTCGGGGCGAAACTGCTTTCTCAAGGCATCAGTTACCCGTTTTCGCATCTCCTCATACTGGGTATCATCCCCTGCCACACTGAGAATATGATCACTGCCAATATTACTGGTCATGACAATAATCGTATTGCGGAAATCCACGGTTCGCCCTTGGGAGTCGGTAATGCGTCCGTCGTCAAGGACTTGTAATAAAATGTTAAAGACATCCCGGTGTGCCTTTTCCACTTCATCTAGCAATACCACCGAGTAAGGGCGGCGGCGAATGGCTTCGGTGAGTTGTCCCCCTTCTTCATAGCCCACATATCCGGGAGGCGCACCCACCAATCGGGAAACGGCGTGTTTCTCCATATATTCGGACATATCAATCCGCACCAATGCCTCCTCACTGTCAAAAAGGAACTGTGCCAAAGCCCGCGCCAATTCCGTTTTACCCACACCTGTGGGTCCCAAGAAGAGGAATGAACCGATGGGGCGTCCGGGATCTTTCATCCCCGCCCTAGCGCGACGAATGGCGGCGGCGACGGCTTCCACGGCTTCTCCTTGTCCAATTACTCGTTTATGCAGATGTCCTTCTAACTGCAAGAGTTTCTGGCGTTCCGACTCCAGCAATCGTTTTACCGGAATCCCTGTCCACTTGGCGACAATTTCGGCAATATCGGCTTCGGTAACTTGTTCCCGGAGTAAGGCGGAACCCTTCGCCTGGAGTTCCATCATCATCGTCTCTTTTGCCTCGCGATCGTGCTGGAGTACCTCTAATTGTCCATACTTAAGCTGGGCGGCTTGATTTAAATCATAAGCGCGTTCGGCTTGCTCAATTTTAACCCGGAGTTGGTCTTCTTCTTTTTTCAGGTCATTAATTTCTTCTAAAAGTTGTTTTTCCGACTGCCATTGTCCGTTAAGCTGTTGGTGATTGGTTTCGAGTTGTTCAATCTCTTGTTCAATCCGGGCTAACCGTTCCTGAGACGACTGATAAGCACTGCTAACGGCGGCGACACCCTGACGCTGACTTTCGGCTTCTAGGGATAGCTTTTCCATCTTTAGCTGCATCAGCCTGCGATCAATGGCTTCGAGTTCCACGGGTTTGGAGGTAATCTCCATTTTCAGCTTAGCGGCGGCTTCATCGACTAAATCAATGGCTTTATCGGGCAAAAAGCGATCGCTAATATACCGATTCGATAGGGTGGCGGCGGCGACTAAGGCGGAGTCAGTAATCGTCACATTATGGTGAACTTCGTAACGTTCCTTAAGTCCCCGTAAAATAGAAATCGTATTGTCCACCGTCGGCTGTCGTACCAGTACCTGTTGAAACCGTCGTTCCAAGGCGGCGTCTTTTTCAATATGCTTGCGGTACTCATCTAAGGTTGTCGCCCCAATACAGCGCAATTCGCCTCGCGCTAGCATGGGTTTGAGTAAATTCCCGGCATCCATTGTTCCTTGACCTGATCCGGTACCGACAACCGTGTGCAATTCATCAATAAACAGGACAATATGCCCATCAGACTGAGTAACTTCCCGTAAGACGGCGCGGAGTCTGTCTTCAAACTCTCCTCGATATTTCGCCCCAGCAATTAAACTCCCCATATCCAGGGAAATCAACTGGCGTTCTTTGAGGGATTCTGGCACATCTCCATTAATTATCCGTTGTGCCAATCCTTCTGCGATCGCGGTTTTACCGACACCGGGTTCCCCAATGAGTACCGGGTTATTTTTAGAACGTCGGGATAAGACTTGCACCACTCGACGAATCTCTTCATCCCGCCCAATTACCGGATCAAGTTTCCCGGCTTTGGCTTGTTCGGTCAAATCCCGCCCAAATTTCTCTAGCGCTTCATAGCGGGATTCCGGACTTTGATCGGTGACTTTTTGCGAACCCCGAATTGCTTTAACGGCGGCTTCGAGTTTGGTACTATCCAGGTCAAAGCTTTTAAACAAACGGCGTCCGATGCGTTCATCGGCAGCTAATCCCAAAAGTAAATGCTCAACCGCAATATAGTCATCTTGCAGGGCGACTCTGGATGCCTCGGCATTATCCAGCATAATATCCAAGCCTCGCCCCAGGTAGAGTTGGTCAACATTATTCACCTTAGCTTGGCGATTGGCAAAGGCTTCTAGCTGCTGCTTAAATGTCGGCACATCCACCGTCACCCGTGAGAGAATCCGGGCGGCTAACCCCTCTTGTTCCAAGAGTGCGATCGCCACATGTTCAACTTCTAGCTGTTGATTGCGACAGCGGCGGGCAACGTCTTGGGATTTAACGATCGCTTCCCAGGCTTTGTCGGTAAATTTGCTGGCGTCGGTGGGCTGCATGAGTGGTTATCTAGTGATCGAGTCTTGCTTGATTGAATAGTATCTCCCAGTGGCAGTATAACAATATAAGTAGCCCACGGCTTGACACGGTTTGATCTTTACGATCAGCTTCACTGGTATTTAAGGCAATCGTTCTCATTAAAGGCAATAGATAATAAATTTTTGATCTTTTCCAAAAATTGAAAATAAGTGGGTTTATAAAGTTATGTATTTAAATGTTATATTTCAAGGGAAGCATAGCCTCAACCGAGACATTTCCTTATCGAACTGGGTAACGAAAGGGCGGGTTTAGTTAAGTTATCGGTTTGGCGCCATAAGTTATCCGTCAAACCCGCCCCTGCTTCCCCTGCTTCCCCTGCTTCCCCTGCTTCCCCTGCTTCCCCTGCTTCCCCTGCTTCCCCTGCTTCCCCTACTTCCCCTGTCCTGACCACGTTTGAACCGTGCGCCCCCTAATCTTTTGCCCAAACCACGGTGTATTCCTGGAGAGGGATTTCAGGGTATCTTGTGCTACTGTCCAACCCTGCTGCGGGTCAAATAACACCAGTTCGGCGGGTTGCTCATTGGCAATTTTGGCGGGGGATTGACCTAGACAAAACGCTGGATTTGTGCTAATAGTTTGCCACAGTTGCAATGCTGAACATACGCCCGTTTCCACTAAATATTGCCAAAGTAGGGGTAACGCTAACTCTAAACCAATAACTCCAGGGGGCGCTTCGGCAAAGGCAACGGTTTTCTCTTCGTAGGTGTAGGGGGTATGATCAATGGCAATGGCATCAATCACGCCATCCCGAATTCCTTCGACTAAGGCGATTCGGTCATCGGGATTGCCTAATGGGGGGTCTAAGCGTAAATTGGGATTATAATTGCTTACATCTTGAGTATCCAGCAGCAAATGCATCCAAGAGGTACTCGCGGTTACTGGAACCCCTCGTGCTTTCGCTGCTTGAATCAGTTCCACACCGCGACGGGTTGATATCCGCATCAAATGCACCGGAGTCGCGATCGCACTGACTACTTCTAAGATGGCAGATAATGCCGTTGATTCTGACATGGCGGGATTTCCAGGGATACCAAACCGGATAGAATTTGCCCCTTCCCGCATCACCCCATTTCCCTTTAACTTCGGGTCACACGCCCACAACGCCACCGGGATTGGCAACGGGTGCAGGTATTCTAACACTCGCCGCAGTAAAGCCAGATTCGATAGGGGACGCCCATCGGCAAAACCCACGACGCCTGCGGCGGCTAACTCAGCTAGTTCCGTCATCTGTTGTCCTGCCACGCCTTGGGTTATCGCACCCCAATAATATAGGTGAGGAGAAGAGTGGCTGGGATGGGAACGTTCCTGCTGGCGCACACGGGCAAGTCCAGAGGGATTGTCTAACGGTGGTACTGTATCCGGCAAAATCGCTAATCGGGTAAAGCCTCCAGCCGCCGCCGCCGTGAGAAGTGATGTCCACGTTTCTCGTTCCTCATATCCGGGTTCCCCCGAATGACTGTAAAGATCAACTAAGCCAGTCCCTAAAATTAGACCTTGGCAATCCCGCACCACAGTATCACTTGACCACTCCGCAATTTTTGGTGCAACAGCCTTGATGATGCCGTCTGTAATTAGCACATCAGCGAGTTGGTCGGTTCCAGACACCGGATCTAAAATCCGGACTTGTTGCAGTAGTTCATTAGTCATGGGAAACACACAATTGGGGATTTAAGGACGGAGGGTTCAGTTGGTCATTTTTCGGTTGCCACAACAGCGAAATACTGGACAAATCAGAAATCCCCGGATCGGACAATTGTTGCTTGTTGAACAAAGTCAAGAATATTAGCCGTGCGGAGAGCATTTGTCAAGGCAAGTGTTCCAGGCAAACGTCATGATCGAGTGACAAAAACTCAGGATCAAGAATGGCTTACCTTATTTCTATACCGAGATGTATTGCAGCGGAAGACCGATAAATAGATGAACCTCCCGAAACGCTAATGCTGTAAACACTTCTGGTGTAGAGAATTTCGTCTAACGGCTGTAGACTTTATTAAAAATTCACACAATCTGGAGTGTTATCCTGCCACAGTCTTTCTATTTGAATCTCTTATATCTGCTATACAGGGAACAGGGAACAGGGAACAGGGAACAGGGAACAGGGAACAGGGAACAGGGAACAGGGAACAGGGAACAGGGAACAGGGAACAGGGAACAGGGAACAGGATAGTGTAGAGACGTAGCATGCTACGTCTCTACACCCCC